>CAZADU010000750.1:0-4323 GCA_964483945.1 uncultured bacterium | reverse complement strand
CCTGCGACTTGCGCGCCGCGGCTTGCTTCTGCTGCTGCTCCTGCAGCTTCAAGTCGTAGAGGCGCGCGCGCAGCACCTTCATGGCCTTCGCGCGGTTCTTGATCTGCGAGCGCTCGTCCTGGCACGTCACCACGAGCCCCGTCGGCAGGTGCGTGATGCGAACGGCCGAGTCGGTGGTGTTGACTCCCTGACCGCCCGGGCCGCCGGCGCGGTAGACGTCCACGCGCAGGTCCTTCTCGGCCACCTCGACGTCCACCTCCTCGACCTCGGGCAGCACGGCCACGGTGGCGGCCGAGGTGTGGATGCGGCCCGACGCCTCGGTCGCCGGCACGCGCTGTACGCGATGCACCCCCGACTCGAACTTCATCTCGCGGTACACGCCGTCGCCCTCGAGCGTGAAGATGATCTCCTTGTAGCCGCCGGCCTCGGCCTCGGTGACCGAGATCACCTCCTGCTTCCAGCGCCGGGTCTCGGCGTGCTTGCTGTACATGCGGTAGAGGTCGGCCGCGAACAGTGCGGCTTCCTCTCCGCCGACGCCGCCACGGATCTCGATGATGACGTTCTTGTCGTCGTCGGGGTCACGAGGCAACAGCAGCTGCTTCAACTCGGTGGCGAGGGCCACCTCGCGCGGCTCCAGCTCGGCCAGCTCGGCGCGCGCCATGTCGGCGAGGTCGGCATCACCTGACTCGAGTGCTTCGCGGTCGTCGACGAGCGTCTGTTGCAGCCGGCGGTACTCGCCGGCGGCCTCGACGGTCTTGGAGAGCCGCGCCCTCTCGCGCGACAGATCGCGCAGCTTCTTGGGGTCGCGCGCCACGTCGGGCTCGGACAGCAACCGTTCGAGTTCGGCGAAGCGCCCCTCCACACGCGCCATTGCCTGGAGCATGGTCGCGTCCATACTCATTGCACGAAGCTCACTTCCTTGATCCCGCCGGCGCGGCGGGCGGCCTCGAGCGCCGGGTCGTTCAGGACCTTCTCGAGCGAGGCGATTGCCACGGCGCACATGTCGAGGTCGGGCTCTCGCGTGGTGAGCCGCTGGAACTGCATGCCGGGCCACGCCAGCGCACGCACGATAGGATTACCGAAGTACTTGCCCGAGAGCCGGATGAACTCGAACGCGATACCGGCGATCAGCGGCATGCAGGCGATGCGCAGCAGGTGCTGGCCCAAGTTCGCGGGCTTCCCGATGAACGTGAACACGACGATGCTCACCACCACGACCAGGAACAAGAACGTGGTGCCGCAGCGCGGGTGCAGCCGAGGGAACGTCTGCACGCTCTCGGGCGTCAACGGGGCACCGGCCTCGAGCGCGTGGATGGCCTTGTGCTCCGCACCGTGGTAGCCGAGCACGCGCGCCATCTCCTTCCACTGGCTGATGAGCCACAGGTAGGTCACGAACGCGAGCAGACGGAACGCGCCGTCCACGAGGCCGAAGCCAATGCGGTCGTGAAAGCCGAGCCAACCGGTCAGTCGCGCGGGCAGCACGACGAACAGCAGAAGCCCGAGCCCGAGCGAGATGACCATCGTGAGGGCCTGGGCGACCTGCCAGCCCACACCGGGCTTGGTCGTTGTGGCACCTTCGGTGGATGACTCGTCGGCGCTGAAGTTGAGCGCGGTGATCCCCAACGACAGCGTCTCGAACAGTGAGACCGCGCCACGTAGCACGGGCCAGCCGAGCGGCTTGATGCGCCGCGTGATGGACTCGAAGCGCTTCTCGAGGAACGCGATCGTGCCGTCGGGGCGGCGCACAGCGACGGCGACCTGCGTGGGCGAGCGCATCATCACGCCCTCGATCACGGCCTGACCGCCGAGCGGCAGGAACGGCATGGAGCCTCCGGTGGGAACGCACACGGCTCCCGATGCGGGCGCGAACGCGCCCACCTCGGGAGCCGGTGGAGTGCCGCTACTTGTCGGTCGGTTCCGCGGGCGCGACCTTGGCGTACCGCTTGCGGAAACGATCCACGCGACCGGCCTTGTCGAGCAGCTTCTGCTTGCCGGTGAAGAACGGGTGGCACTTGGAGCAGATGTCCAAGTGCACCTTGCCGTCCGAGGAGGTGGGCTTGAGCGTGGTGCGGGTGGACCACTCCTCGCCGCAGCCGTAGCAGTGGAACATGCGCGTCTCGTAGACCGGATGGATTCCAGACTTCATCTGAGCTTCTCCGCCACGGCGGCGTTCCCCGGGGCCCGGCCCGGCGCCGCGTTGCGGCGACGGGAAGCGGGGTGAGTCCGAGCGCTCCGCCTGAGTGAAAGTAGGCCGAGCAGTATGCCGTCAGTCGACCCGCCCTGTCCAACCGGCGAATCAAGCCGGCGAGGCGGGCGTGCCTGAGAACGCTGTCCTAGCGAGAGTTGGGCACGACCTCGACGTAGGCCGCACCAGTCGCCGGCCGAGGACGCCGGCGGCCATCGGCTCGCAGCCCCTCGAGGTGAAACTCGACGGCCCGTTGCATGGCGCGGATGAGGGATGGGCGTGTCCGAGCGGCGGCCACACAGCCCTCGAGGTCGGGGGAGTACGCGGAGAACCCGGTACGGGTCTTTTCGATGACGATCAGGTATCTCATGGTTCGATCCCCGCTTGGCGCAGGATGCTCTTGAGGGCGCCGGGGGCGAGGTCCATCCGTTCGGCTCCGGCGACGGTCACGAGTCCCGGCTTCACGGGATGCAGGAGTTGCCGGTGACTTCCGCGCTGGCGGGCGACGCGCCATCCATCTCTCCGGAGGAGCTTGAGCACATCACGGACTTTCACCCCCAGATCCCTTCCACGGGGGTGAGGACACGTTCAGCCTATCACGGCCGCTCCGTGACCGGCTTCTCCCCCGGGCCCGGAAGCGGCGGCCAGTCGCCGCCGCGCGCCTCGGCCTCGAGCAGCCGCTCCACCGAGGCGTAGCGATAGACGGTGGTGGCGCCGTGCGCGAACAGCCCACCGGTGTCGGCCGAAGGGCCGTAAGTAGAGTAGACCGGCCGGCCGAGCAGCCGCAGCAGCACGATGAGCTGGCCGCGGTGGTGCGCGCTGTGCGCGATCCGGCGGACGAAGACCCAGGCGCGCGAACGCGGCACGTCGAAGAATGCCGTCTCGTCCGTCCACCAGTCCGCGCGCTTGCCGCGCAGTGCTGCCGCGCGTTCGCCGGAGGCGGCCGCGTAGTGGCGAATGAACGCGAGTCGCGACTCCTCGGCCGGCAACACGGGCAGCGTCGTCTCGATGCCGAGCATGCTGCGCATCCAGCCGTCCTCGGACGTGCACTGGTGCACGAAGTGCTCGATCGGCGTGCGCACCCGATCCGCGCAGCGGAAGCGAATGTCGTCCTCGAGGAACGCCGACCACACCGACAGCGTCTTGAGGCGCTCGGTGTCGTAACTGTCGGCGAAGAAGCCCCAGTCGTCCGACGCGCTCATCGCAGTCCTCTCACCGCGAGCAGACGTCAGGCGGCCCGGCTCGCTTTCGCGTGGACGTACAACGTCTCGGGGGCGATGTCGGCGCCATTGGGCCACGCGACTGTGCCGCCATCCAAGCGAAAGTTGCGGAAGTACGAGGCCTCCAGGAGCGGCTCGAACACCGGCCCGTTCAGCCAAGCGCGGAAGTCCACGCTTCCGGCGACTCCGTCGTCGAAAGTCAGCAGGATCCGGTACTCTTTCCCGTACTCCGCTCGAATCACACGAGGAATGTCACTCATCGTTCACTCCAATGGGGAGATCTGCTGCAGGGATCTCACCCGGCCTACGAGTTCATGTTCTCCAGGAACTTCTTGTTCGTCTTGGAGTCGCTCATCTTGCCGATCAGGAACTCCATCGCCTCGACGGAGTTCAGCTCGGTGAGGAACTTGCGCAGGATCCACACGCGCGCGAGCACGTCCGCGGACATCAGCAGCTCCTCCTTGCGCGTGCCGGAGCGGTTGATGTCGATGGCCGGGAAGATGCGCTTGTCGGAGAGCTTGCGGTCCAGCACCAGCTCCGAGTTTCCAGTGCCCTTGAACTCCTCGAAGATCACCTCGTCCATGCGCGATCCGGTCTCGATCAGCGCGGTGGCGATGATGGTGAGCGAGCCGCCGCCCTCGATGTTGCGCGCCGAGCCGAAGAAGCGCTTGGGGCGCTGCAGCGCGTTGGCATCGACGCCGCCCGACAGGATCTTGCCCGAGTGCGGCACCACGGTGTTGTGGGCGCGCGCCAGCCGCGTGATCGAGTCGAGCAAGATGACGACGTCGCGCTTGTGCTCGACCAGTCACTTGGCCTTCTCGATCACCATCTCGGCCACCTGCACGTGGCGTTCGGCGGGCTCGTCGAACGTGCTCGACACCACCTCGCCCCTCACGGTGCGCTGCATGTCGGTGACTT
>CAZADU010000749.1:0-5312 GCA_964483945.1 uncultured bacterium | reverse complement strand
CTCGGCGGCGGTCGCGGCCCCGCCACCGAATACCAGATCCGCTGGCGCTACGGGGGCATCGGGCCGTGGGCCCAGTGGGCGGGCGGCACACTGGTGCTGAATCCGCCGGTGCCCGGCAGTCCGGGAGGTGCGCGGCAGTCTGTGCGACTCAGCAACCTCACGCCGGAAGCCGTTTTCTCGGTGGGCCTTGTGAGCCGGAACAACGCCTCGGCGAACGGGAACTGGTCGGCGCTGAGCGAGATTCTACAGATCTTCCTCTACGGCGGCGGCAGCGGCGGTGGCGGCGAGGGTGAGATCCTGCGCATGGAGGCGGGTCCGGTAGGCCTCTTGGCCCCGCAGGAGGACGCGCTCACCGCAGGGCCCAACTTTGAGGAGAACACGCTGTTCCTCGGTGCCGTCCCCCATGTGACGGCGACCGACCGGCTCCGGCTGCCGAACGGTCCGCACTGGGAGGGATCGAGAGCTCAGGTGCGACTCAGCCACTGGGGTGACGGCGCGTTGCGAGTGCGCTCGGTGCGACTACTTGCCGTGGACCATGTTGCGGGTGAGGTGTTCGCCGCTGGCTCCGCGCCGCTCACTGGCACGTTCGCGCCCGCGAGTTCGATTTGGAGCGAGCCCTCGGGCGACCTCTCGAAGGCACTCGCGTCCTCCGCGGGTTGCGAGGTCCCTCCGGGTGGCATCGTCGAGGTTCGGCTCGCCGATCAGACGGCCACGCGACTTCTCGTGCGCACGAGCGGCGCCGCGCGCTTGAGGAAGGGCGCCGGTGAGGGGATCGCCGTCGAGGTCGCCTCGGCCGCGGGCTGGAGCGAAGTAGCGCGACTGTTGCCGCGCGAGCGCGCCAGCGACGACATGGTGGAGCTGCCCGCCGGTTTGCCCGTGCGGCTCGTGTTCGCGGCCGAATACCGGCTGCATGCGGTGGGTAGTGTCACGGGTGATGCGGCGCCGGTCGTGCGCAGCGCGTTCGCTCCAGTGGCGTTCCGGCACAGCACGACCGGCTCGCTGGCTGCGACGATCCCCAGGGACGGCATCGCCGTGCGGGGTGGCGAGACGCTCATCGCCAGCTTCGAGCCGACGGAACCCGGGCCCGGCCTCATGCGCGACTGGTTCCTCGAGGTGACCGGCGAGGAGACCTCGGACAGCTTGCGAGCTGTCGCGAGCGGGGCGTTGCTCACTGAGAGCGTCGAGACGCAGCTCGCGTTCGCGCTCCATCCGCCGCAGCCCAACCCGTCCACCGACGAGATGCTCTGTCGCTTCGACCTGCCGCGCGCGAGTGCGGTGCGGCTCGAGGTGTTCGACCTGCTCGGCCGCCGCGTCGGCACGCTCGCACGGGGCGACTGGCCCGCGGGCCGGCATACGTTGCGCTGGGACGGCCGGACGTCGTCGGGGGCTCATGCCGCGCCCGGGCTCTACACCCTGCGGCTGACCTCGTCAGCTGCCAGCGCACAACAGCGGTTCGTGCGCGTGCCGTGAGAGTCGATCAGCGCCCCAGGGGGAGTCTGCACAGGCCACGGGTGGCTGGTGCGGACCTGACTGTGGCATCACTGTGAGGCCAGTGCCCGAGTGCGCATCGGCGGTCCGATGGCGCGCCAGTGCCCCGGCGACTCGGTGGTGCTGAGTCAGTCCGCGGCCGGCCCGGCATCCCGCCGGTGCAGGAAGTCGGTGACCGACGCGCTCCAATCGGCGCGTTCGCCGATCAGCGTGGAGACGCGCACCGGGTGGTTGCGGCGTACGTAGAGCCGCGTGACGCGCTTGCCGATCGTGCACAGGATCTCGTACGGCAGCGTCTCGCTGCCTGCTGCGATCTCTTCCACGGGTAAAGCCACGCCGCGCTGTTCGCCGAACAGCACGACTTCGTCACCGACGGCGGCTCCCGGCACGTCGGTGAGATCCACCATCGTGAGATCCATCGTGACGCGCCCGAGGATGGGCACGCGCTGCCCACCCACCAGCATGTGGCCGCGGTTGGAGAGCAGCCACGAGTAGCCATGGCCGTAGCCCACCGGCACCACGCCCATGCGTGTCGGACGTTTCGTGGTGAACTTGCGCGCATAGCTCACGCTTGAGCCCGCGGGCATGTCTCGCACCTGCACCAGTCGGCTCCTGAACGACATCACGGGCTGCAGCTGCAACTTCGCGTCATCACGTGATGGATGCAGCCCGAACGCGATCAACCCCACGCGCACCCAGTCGAAGTGGGCGTCGGGAAGGTTCACGGTGCCGGCGCTGTTCGCCGCGTGCACGCGCGGCGGGCGCACGCCTCGTGCCTCGAGGCTTACGAGCAGTTCACGGAAGCGCCGCAACTGCTCGGTCGCAAATGCCAGGTCGCTGCCGTCAGCGTCCGGGAAGTGCGTGTACACGCTCGCGAGCCGCAGTCCGGGAAGCGCGCAAGCCTCGACGAGGAACTCCTCGGCCTCGTGCAGGTGCACACCGGTGCGGCCCATGCCGGTGTCCACTTCGACGTGAAAGCGCACCGCCCGCTGCGCGTGCACGGCCTCATCCGAGAGCCCGCGCGCGAACGTCAGGTCGCACACCGACGGGTCGATCTGATGCTGCACGGCCTCGGGGATCTCGCCCGTGAGCAGAGGCGACATCGCCATGATGGGCAGCTTGCTGCCCGCTCGCCGCAGCTGCATGCCCTCGTGAAGCGTGGCCACGCCCAGTTGCGTCACACCCTCGCGCTCGCCCGCCAGTGCCATGTCGGCCGCACCATGGCCGTAGGCGTCGGCCTTGGCCACCAGCAGCAACTCACGCTCGGGACCCACGTGCGCGCGGATGGCCCGCAGGTTGGCGGCGAAGCGGTCGAGGTCCACCTCGATCCATGTCGAGACCGGCATCGGCACGAAGGAACGATCCTCCTGGGCTGGCCCCGCTGGCCATGGCGCCGGCTTCGGCCTGTGGTGGGTTCCCGTAACTTGCGGCGACCACGCCACTCGCGGGAGGCCACACGTCCTACACTCCGCGCTCACCATACATGGACAACAGGGACAACGGGACTACACTGCTCGCGGCGACGAGTGGTGCGTGGCTGATTTTGTATCCTAGCGCGCCCCCTTCCCGTATCGCCAACCAGAGGCTCCGAGGCTCCATGTCGCAGCCGGCGCACAAGGGGACCAGAGAAGTGAACATCATGAGCTACACATGCCAGTCGCTGAACTGACCCCGCTCGACGTCTCACTCGCCGCGGCCGCGGGCGTGGGGATTGCCGCCGCTTGTGGGCTGCGCGCGTTCCTGCCGTTGCTGGCACTTGCCCTCGGCGTGCACTTCGATCTCGTGCACGTACACCCCGGCGCGGCGTGGATCGGCAGCATGCCCGCGATCATCACGCTGGTGTGGGCCACGGTTCTGGAACTCGCCGCCGACAAGGTGCCCGCGCTGGATCACGCGCTCGACGTGGTCGCACTCGGGTTGCGCCCGGCCGCCGCGGCACTGGCCGCATGGGCCACGTTCTCTGGTGCGCACCCCGCGCTCGCGGTGGCCGCGGCCGTCGTGCTGGGCGCGGGTGCGATGGGCGTGCAGGTGGCCAAAGCCAAAGTCAGGCTGGGCAGCAGCATGCTCACGCTCGGTACCGCGAACCCGCTGCTGTCGTTCGCCGAGGACGGCATCACGATTGTCATCGCCACGCTGGCCGTGCTGGCCCCGCTCGTCGCACTGGCGACCGTGGTGTTCGTATTCTGGGCCGTGCGCCGCGCGTTCCGACGGCGGCCCGTGGCGAGCTGAGGCGCGCTGTTTGAGACACAAGATCGGCCATCTCGTCCGCGAGTGACACTCGTCACGCCCTGTGGGAAGGTCCCGATGTTCCCACTGCAGCGGTGCGCCTGGGCCGCCTGGCCCTCAAGGAGCGAGTGACGACATGACCCAGAGCATCGAGACTTCGATCGAACGCGCCGCTCCGAGCGGCCTCGAAGCCATCTTCCGGCCTCGTTCCGTGGCCGTGATCGGCGCCTCGCGCCGGCCCGGATCCATCGGTGCGGCCATCTTCCGCAACCTCATCACGCATGGCTTCGAGGGGCCGGTCTATCCCGTCAACCCCAGCGCCAAGGTCGTGCAGTCGGTGCTCGCCTGGCCGAGCATCACCGCGATCCCGGGCGATGTGGATCTGGCCGTCATCGCGGTGCCCGCCAAGCTGGTGCTCGCAGCACTCGAGGAGTGCGGGAAGAAGGGTGTGAAGGGCGCGGTGGTGATCACCGCCGGCTTCAAGGAGACGGGCCCGGAGGGTGCGGAACTCGAGAAGAAGTTGCGCGACACCGCTCGCCGCTTCGGCATGCGCATGGTCGGCCCCAACTGCCTCGGCGTGCTCAACACCGAGAAGGGCGTGCTGCTGGACGCCACGTTCGCCCCTGCGTGGCCACCGGCTGGCGGGGTGGCATTCTCGTCTCAGAGCGGTGCGCTCGGGCTGGCCATCCTCGAGACCGCTGGTGCGCTGGGCTTGGGCATGTCGCAGTTCGTGAGCGTGGGCAACAAGGCCGACGTCTCGGGCAACGACCTGCTCGAGTGGTGGGAGAAGGACCCCGGCACCAGCGTGATCCTGCTCTACCTCGAGTCGTTCGGGAATCCGCAGCGCTTCACGCAGATCGCGCGCCGCGTGGCGCGCAAGAAGCCGATCGTCGCGGTCAAGAGCGGCCGCACGCGCTCGGGCGCACGCGCAGCGTCCAGCCATACCGGATCGCTCGCCGGAGCCGACACGGCCGTGGACGCGCTCTGCCGCCAGTCGGGCGTGATCCGCACCGACACGATCGAGGAGTTGTTCGACGTCGCCATGCTGCTCGCCAACCAGCCGCTGTCGCGCGGCGCGCGTGTGGGCATCGTCACCAACGCCGGCGGCCCTGCGATCATGGCGAGTGATGCGTGCGAGAGCCACGGGCTGGAACTGCCCGGTCTCACCGACGAGACGATGAAGACGCTGAGATCGTTCCTGCCGCCCGAGGCGAGCGTGCGCAACCCGGTGGACATGATCGCCTCGGCGGCACCCGAGTCGTTCGAGAAGACCGTGAGGCTGTTGCTGCTCGACCCCAACGTGGACGCGCTGCTCGCGATCTACGTGCCGCCGATCGTCACCACGCCGGTCGAGGTGGCGACCGCGATTCTGCGCGGCGCGCAGGCCGCCGCGGTCGAACTCGAATCTCGCGGTGAGCCGGCCAAGCCGATTCTCTCCTGCTTCATGGGTGCGCACGGCGTGCCCGAGGGCATGCGCTCGCTACAGAAGGGGCACATCCCCTCCTACCCGTTCCCCGAGTCCGCGGCCATGGCGCTCGCGCGCGTGGTGCGCTACGCGCGCTGGAAGGTGGCCCCCGAAGGCGTCGAGCCCGAGTTCA
>CAZADU010000748.1:0-4698 GCA_964483945.1 uncultured bacterium | reverse complement strand
AAAACACGCGTGCTAGGCTCAGACATGCCCTCGTGATCACTCTGCCCCCGAAGCGGAGCAGGTCATGATCTACGCTGAGATGCTGCGTTTGGACGCCGATGTGCTGCTGCGCGAGACGACCGAGTTCACGAAGCAGGAGCGCTCGGTCACGGCCCGGCTGCTGGTCCGGCTTGCCGCGGGCCGAAGCAAAGCGCAGCTCCTGGACTGGCTGGCGTGCCGGTTCCCGCGGCCCGCGGTTCCCACCGTGATTCGGCCCGTGACTTCTCCGGTGCGCTCCGCCGACGTGGCGCCCACGCAAGGGCTGCTGCAAGCTCCGCTGCCAGACTGTAAGAAAAACCTACACGCGCTAGCGCGTGTGCCTGTCCCATCGAGTGCCCCGAATCCGCCCACTTCGCAGGTACCACTTCGCGACCGCGCTCATGTGGAGCCGCTTAACGCCGAGCAGGTCAAAGTCCAGTTCACGATGTCTCGCGGCGTGCTGGCGAAGATGCAGCAGGCGCAGGCCCTGTTGGGCCATCAGGTGCCTCGCCACGACATCGCCGCGCTGTTCGAGAAGCTCTTGGACATGGCGTTGCGCACGCTCGAGAAGAAGAAGTTCGCGGCCACGAATCGTCCAAGAGCGCCGCGGGAGGCGTCTTCCACGAGCGCGAGCACGCCGAGCGAGGCACCGGCCGCCTGTCAGGACTCGGCGGGCGCCGGAGCGAACACGCCCCGGCGCCCGACTCACGTCTCCGGCCGCGCTACTGCTTCTTGTACGCGGGCCGCGCCGGCTTCACTGGCGGGTTGGTCTTGAGCTGCTCGAGTGTCCACTCGATCGCCTTCTCCAACTGTAGATCTCGCCCGTCCACGCCCGACTCCGGCGTGTTCTCCACCCCGATGTCGGGATCCACGCCGTGGTTCTCGATCATCCACTTGCCGTCGGTCCCGTAGATGCCGAAGTCCGGCATGGTCACCGAACCGCCGTCCATGAGCGGCAGGTCGCGCGAGATGCCCACCAAGCCGCCCCATGTGCGCTTGCCGATCACCGGGCCCACGCCCTGCTGGCGGAAGTAGAACGGGAAGCAGTCGCCGCCGGAGCCGGCGTATTCGTTGGCGAGGATGCACTTGGGTCCGTCGATGCTCTGCCCGGGCGTGCGGAACGATTCGCCGTCTCGGTTGGACCAGTACGTCCACGTCTTGCGCATCAGGCGTTCGACGAAGAAGTCGGGGATGAACCCGCCGCCGTTGAACCGCTCGTCCACGATGATGCCCTGACGGTCCACCTGCGGGTAGTACCCCTTGCTGAACTCCTGCACGCCTTGGAGCGCCGTGTTGGGCACGTGGATGTACGCGATGCGGCCGCCTGTGGCCTTCGCCACCTTCTCGCGGTTAGCGCGCACCCAGGTCGTGTAGCGCAACGACGCTTCGCTCGCCACGGGCTTCACCGTCACCGTGCGCGGCTTGGGGTCCTTGGGTGACGTGCCCAGCGTGAGCACTGTCTGCTTGTCGACCGTGCCCACGAATGCTTCGTACACGTTCTGCGGCGACCGCACCTCGCGGCCGTTCACCGCGAGCAGCAGATCGCCCTCGCGTGCGTCCAGGCCGGGCTCGCCGAGCGGCGCGGGCACATCAGAGTTCCAGTCGCGGTCCCGATGGATGCGCGCCAGCTTGTATAGACCGCTCGCGTCAACGGCCCAGTCCACGCCGAGCAGACCCACGCCGACCTTGGGCACATTCGGCATATCACCGCCGCCGACGTACGTGTGCGACGTGGCCAGCTCACCGAGCATCTCGCCGAGGAGGTAGTTCAAGTCGGCGCGGTGCGCCACGAAAGGCACGAGTTGGCGGTAGCGCTCACCCACGGCCTTCCAGTCGAGCCCGCCCATGGCCGGGTCGTAGTAGAAGTCGCGCTCCAGCCGCCACGCTTCGTTGAACATCTGCAGCCATTCGGCGTGCGGCTCCACCCACGCCATCATCGAGCCGGTCTCGATCTTGCCGTCGCCGACCTTCTTGCCCTCGGCCAACTCGACGATGCCGACCGTGTCGTCCTTCCTGTAGAGCACCTTCCCGCCGTCCTTCGACAGGCCGATCGAGCCGTCCGCGCCCGAGAGGACCGTCTTGTCCTCGCGTTTCTCGAAGTCGAAATAGCGGATGCTCGACGGCGATTGGAAGTCCTCGTCCAGCACCTCGTCCTCCGACAAGAACACGACCTTGCCCTTCACCCCGATCACGATGGGGTAGCGGCCCGCCTCGATGGGAAGTTCCGCGACGCGGCGGCCGAGCCCGTCGAGGTCCACCTTGGTCGTGGGCACCGGTTCGGGCGCAGCTTTGTCGGACTTCTCGCTCTTGCCCGCCTTGTCCTTGCCGCCCTTCACCGGCTTCTCGTCGTCCTTCGCCGGCTCGTCCGCGCCTTCCTCGTCGCTCTCGGGTGCGACTGGCGAGGGCAGCGAGCCGTCGAGCGTCATGGCGTAGAGCTTGTCGGTGGCGCTGAAGTGCATGTTCAGCTCGAATCCACCGAACTCCGGCCGGAACGTGCGGCGCGAGACGAAGTACAGGTACTTACCCTCGGGGTCGAACGACGGCGAGAAATCGTCCGACATCCCGTCGGTCACCGCGGTCGAGCGCTTGTCGGCGAGCGAGTGCATCCAGATGACGTTGAAATCCGCACCAGTGATCTTGGTGTATGCGATCCAGCGCGAGTCGGGCGACCATGTGTAGTGACCGATCTCGCCGAACTCGCTCTTGTCCACGAGCGTGGTCCTGCCCGTGACGACTTCGCACCACCACAGCCGCCCGGTCTTGTCGGCGAATGCCAACTTCTTGGAGTCGGGCGACCACGCCAGAGCGTAGCGGAACGTGCCGGGCTCCTGGGTGACCTGCCGCGCGGGTGTCTTGCCGTCGGCCGCGAGCACGGTGAGTTGGTACTCGCCCGACGCGTCGGACCAGCACGCGATCGACTTGCCGTCCGGTGACCACACCGGATCGCGCTCACGTGCGCCGGGCGTATTGGTGAGGTTGCGCACGTCGCCCTTCTCGGCGGGTACCGAGAACAGTTCGCCTCGTGCCTCGATCACGGCGCGCTTGCCCGAGGGCGACAGGTCCGTGCCGCTCATCCACTTCTCGACGCTGCGGTAGCTGGCGCGGGCGGCGGGCTTGTCGTCGGGCACGAGTATTAAGAGCTTGGTCATCTTCTCGGACGGCAGGCCGAGCACGTAGAGCCAGCCGCCGTTCTCGAACACGATCGCGTCCGAACCCACGCTCGGCCACTTCACGTCGTAGTCGGTGAACTTCGTGACCTGCCGGTGCGACTTCTGGTCCAGGTCGTACGCCCACAGGTTCGCGGTCTTCCCGTTGCGGTCCGAGCAGTAGTAAACCGTGCGGCCGTGGAACATGGGCCACTCGTCGGGGCCGGCCCAGTCGGATGTGATGTTCTGAGACTTGTTCGCCTTGAAGTCATAGACCCACAGGTTCGGCGCGCTGCCGCCGCGATAGCGCTTCCACGTGCGGCGGTCGTACGACGGTGAGACGAACGCGAGGAGTCCCGCGTCCGCCGACAGGCTGGCGTATCCGGCCGTGGGCAGCGGGAGCAACTCCTCGAGCCCGCCCGCCGTGGGTGCTCGGAAGAATCGGTCGTAGCGCTGGATGTTCGACGCGCGCGCCGAGCGCAGCAGCACGTGCTTGCCGTCCGGGTACCACTCGGCCACCTGGTCGATGCCCGGGTGGAACGTGAGCCGCTTGGGCTCGCCACCTGTCACGGGCATCACGAACGCATCCGTGTTGCCGTCGTACTCACCCGTGAACGCCAGCGAGCCGCCGTCCGGTGAGAGCTTTGGGAACAGCTCGAGCCCCTCGTGCGTGGTGAGCCGCTGTGCCGTACCACCGGCGCGCGGTAAAGACCACAGGTCGCCGGCGTACACGAACACGATGCGATCGCCCTGGATGTCGGGCATGCGCATCAGGCGGCATTCCTCGAGCGCATGCGCCGCGGGGGCGAAGGCTGCCAGGGTGGCGATCGAGAGCGACAGGGCGAGCGATGCGAGCGACCGGCGAAGGGACGGGGTCATCGGGAGCTGGGCCTCCGGGACACGGCGAGCGGCGATAGGGTTGGTGAGCGCGCGCAGTCTCGGAATCGCTCCGAGGCGGGTCAAGCTCCGACCCACCGGCGCGGTGCGCGATAGGCCGGACGGGCGGCGGAGGGCTCGAGGACCACCGTCACGGAGTGATGCCCTGCTTTCACCTGGGTCGGCTCGCGTCGGCTTCGGCATCGATCCCCCGCGCACCGGGGGGCACGTTCCACCCCTGCCGCGCAGGTAGCGCGCTCTCAAGTCATTGCGGCAACAGGACGATAACCGCGCGAGAGGGTCCGCCACGGACCCGCTGCGAGAGGAGAGCGGCCCAGCATGGATGTGAACGCCGCGGGAGAAGCACGCGAGGGCGGTCCGGACGACCACCTCCGCGTCATGCCACCCGCTGTCTCCGGCCACGAGCCCGGAGCCGAACCCGCTGCCAAGGACCCGGCGCTCAAGGCGGCCGGGCAGTGGTTGAACCTGTTCGCGCGCACGCTCAAGACATGCCGGCTCTACGACTCGGGCAACACCGCGGTGCATAAGTTCCGCGAGGAGCTCACCAGCGCGCTCGAACTGATGCTCCAGCAGCATGGCGAGATCACCTATCGGTTCGCCGCCGAGGACGTGACCTACGACGGGCAGTCGCTTTACT
>CAZADU010000747.1:0-4268 GCA_964483945.1 uncultured bacterium | reverse complement strand
CACCGAAGCCCTCAGGCAGGGCCCGGGCCGGCGCGTTCCGGGACTCGAGAAGGCGATCGAACAGAGCGGGCTCACGAGCGGAGAGACACCGTTGTCCGTAGCCATCGAGGCGTTCGACACCATTGCGTCGCTGGCGCCGGGCCATGGAGTACTGCACGACGGCTTCGGCCCCGGGCGCATCGTGGCGAACGACACGGTCACGATCACCGTGGACTTCACGAAATCAAAGGGCCACAAGATGCCCTACGTGGCCGCGCGCCGCACGCTCATGCCGGTCGAAGAGGACGACATCCGTCTCGTCCGTTACACGAACCCTGCCGAGATCGTCCGCCAGCGCGCCGAAGAACCTGCGAGCATTATCGTGAGCGCGCTCAAGTGCCTGGGCGGTTCCGCCGACGCGAACCGTCTCAAGTTGTTCCTCATCAGCACCAACCTGGTCGCCGCCAAGGACTGGACGGTGTTCTGGCGCAAGGCCAAGCCGGCGTGCGAAAAGGACCCGCGCATCGACCACGCCCGCGCCTTCGAACAGTTCTACCGCCTGGCCCCCGAGCGCAAGGTGGCCGCGGCACATGCTGCCGCGGGTGCGAACGCGCCCGGGCCTGCCGCGCCCGTGCGCACCGACGTACCGCTGCCGGCGTATGAAGTGCGCAAGCCGGACAAGACCAACCTCAACACGCTGCGCAAGTTCCTCGCCCAGCACCCCGGGCTCGAAATGGAGCTGAAGGGCCGCTTTGGCCGCTTCGTGCAGCGCATCACCATGGACCACGACGCCGATCGCTCCGACCGTGCGCGCGCCGGGCTGTACTTCGTGCGCTGGTACCCGGAGCAGCGCGAGGTGTGGCTGGGTGTGGTGCGCTCGTTGTGGGGCATTGACCAGATGAGCATCAGCGACCTCACCACCGAGGACGAGCAACTCCAGTTCCTCGAGGACTCGCGCACCGCCGGTGTCGCCGCAGACGCCATCCTGTCTGCACTCGACTCGCGCTTTTCGGCCGTCCGCGAAGCCGCCGAGAAGGAGCGCGCGCAACTCGACGACCTCGGCCGCACGCAGTTGCGCCGCGTGATGATCGACCGCGCGGTGCAGTACCCGGCCGCCGTGCTGCGCCTGATCGAAGAGGCATTCACCACGATCGTGCCGCCGGCCGACGCGTGGCGCCTGTTCGTGGCCTCGCTGCAGCTGATTGAGGACAAGCCCAAGCCGTCCACGGGCGAGAAGGTCCTGCGCTGGATCGACGCCGGCGGCCCGTTCGAGAAACTGGTGGCCAACACGCCGTCGGGCGACGAGATGCGGCTCAAGCTGCGCGTGCTGCTGCGTCAATGGCGCTCCAGCGACCGCTACCTGTTCCCCGCGATCGACGCGGTCTCGCGTCTGGGGCTGCACGAAGAGAAGAAGTGGGTGCTGGACCACCGTCAGAAGAAGGTGGATGCGCTGTTCAGCCAGGTGGGCGAGCAGGCCGAGGACTTCGACATCCCGGTCATGACGCGCGCCACGTGGAACGTGTTGCAGCGCGAACTCGAGGAAGTCGAACGCGAGCTGCGCTCGACCATCCCGCAGTCCATCCAGAAGGCGCGCGAGTTGGGCGACTTGAAGGAGAACGCCGAGTACCACTCGGCCAAGCTCAAGCAGAGCAACGCGCAGAAGCGCGCATCGTCGCTGCAGCTGCGCATCTCGCGCGCACGGTTCGTCGAGGACGCCGGCTACCGCGACGGCATCGCCGGGCTCGGCACCGAAGTGGTGCTGGAATGCGACTCCGACGTGGTCTCGTACTGGATCCTCGGAGATGGCGAGCACCATCTGGGCAAGCACGTCATCTCACACCAGGCGCCGATTGGGAAGGCGATCCTGGGCCACACCGTGGGGGACGCGCTCGAGTTGGGCGAGGGCGCCGAGCGCCGCACGTGGCGCGTTCGTTCTGTCACACGGCGCCTGCCGCCGGCGGAAACGCCTTCCAGCGCGTCCTGAAGCGCGCGCCGCAGCGCGCTCTCTCGCAGCAGCTTCGCCGCGTGAACACACGCGATTCGACCGCTGATGATGCGGTCGCGCTCGCCTTAGCGCGCAACGCGCTCGTGAGACGGGCGCCTTTGCTCGCTCCGCTCGCCGCGAGGGCGACACGACGTCACACACGGGCGTGAGAGAAACTTGCTCCGCGCTCGACCCCGTGGCACGCGATCGCACTCGTGTCCGGTGAGCGAAAAAAATCTCTCGCTCGACGCGGAAATCGTTTGGCAGCGCCCAGCGAGCAGGCTATGGTGCGCGCACGTTTCGCACCGCCTCTCGCGCATCCACGATGAGCATCACGCACGACAGAGGCGCCGGTCGGGTAGCGCGCGATCTCTCCGCGAGCGCCCAATGGACTCCAGGACCGGCGGGCGGCGATGACAAGAGTTTAGGCCGCAATCGCAGGGGCAAGCTTTCAAGTTCGCTCCGTGCATTCGGTCGGAAATGGATTTCCCGCCGCCCGCTCCTCTTCCCGCACTTCACACAGGGGGAGTGAGTCAGGAGTACGCGATGACACTGCAGGCTCGTGCCGGTGGTCTCGCGCTCGAGATGGACGATGCGCTCCGGGGGTTCGTGGCCCTCGGCTGGTTCGAGGCCGACGGCTTGAGCGGCGAACCCCTCTCTGAGGCGTTCAATGCCGAGCGCGACGAGTCCATCAGCGACCTGTTGCGACGCCAGGCCGGACGCCAGGCCGCCGATATCCCAGGCGTCGCCGAGACCCGCAGCCTGTTCCACCGCCTCGGCGTGGACCCCACCAAGACCCGCCCGGCCAGCGAAGCACTGCTACGCCGCGTGCTGCAGGGCAAGGGTCTTCCCGTCATCCACCCCGCCGTGGACGTGTGCAATCTTGCGTCGCTCGAACACCAGCTGCCGATCGGCCTGTACGACCGCGCCAACGTGAAGGGTGCGATCTACGCGCGCTTGGGCAGGCCCGGTGAGGGTTACGAGGGCATCCGCAAGGGGTTCGTGAACCTGAGCGGCCGGCCCATGCTGGCCGATGACGATGGCGCGTTCGGTGCGCCAACCTCCGACTCCAGCCGCACCCAGGTGAGCGAGACCACACGTGCGCTGCTCGGCGTGATCTACTGCCCTGCCGAGCGCCCCGACCACCAGTTGTCGCTCATGCTCGCGCGCATCGCCGACCTGCTCAGTCGTCACTGCGGTGCAATCGTGCACCTGGTGCAGTCGCGCAAATAGTTGCACCCGCACGTGGCCCGCGGTGCGGGCTCCTCCAACGGAAGGAGAAACTCATGAAGCGGATCCTCGCGCTCGCACTGGCCGGGGCGCTGCTCAGCGTCAGCCTCGCGCACGCCGGCGACATTGGGCTCGGCGCGTTCTTCGGCAGGAGTATCCCGGTCCTTCAGGAGGACCAGGACCAGGGGTCGCTCTATGGCTTGCGCGCGCCCCTCGCGCTCACACCGCTCATCACCATCGAGCCGTTCTGGTCCACGTCGGCGCTCGGAGACCAGACCGTGACCTTCGGCGGCGTGGACTTCACCCGCGAGGGCTCGGACGTCACCACGTTCGGCGCCAATGTCGCGCTCTCGACGACGGGACCGATGCGGTTCTACCCCTTCGTGGGCATCGGCTCCGTCAATTTCACGCGCGCGGGGCAGGACGAGACGTACACGTCCTACCACTTCGGGCTCGGCCTCGGCTTCACCCCGGCCCCCAAGCTGAACCTCGACATTCGCGGCGAACTGCAGGCGGCGGCCAAGGACGGAGCCTCGCGCAAGATGGCCAACATCACAGTGGGCGCGTCGTACGCGCTTTTCAAACTGAACTGAAAGGACCCCGACCATGAAGACGCTACGCAAGAGCCTGGCCCTGGTGGCACTGGCCGCGCTGGCGGCGGCTGGGTGCATCCTGACCTCGGGCCAGTTCGTCGCGCACTACGACCTGCCGGACGCCACGTTCAACACGAGCGGGACGTTTCAGGGCGAGCTCGTGGACCTCAACACCATCGACATCTACAACGACCACAAGCAGGACATCGCGCGCATCGAGGACCTGGCGCTGGTGGGGGACATCCGCAACAACGGCACGGCCTCCGTACAGGCGGAAGCGTGGATCGTGCCGGCCGCGACGTCGGCACCCACGGCCGTGGTGCCGGGTGCCGTCAAGCTGTGGGGCCCGATCACGGTTCCCGCCAACAGCACGGTGACCGTGGACTGGAACGAGTCCGCCTCACTGTTCGTCGGACGGCAGACACTCGTGGACGAAATCAAGGGTGACGGTGTGTTCGGCCTGTACCTCTCGGCCCCGAGCG
>CAZADU010000746.1:0-5380 GCA_964483945.1 uncultured bacterium | reverse complement strand
CGTTCGGCTCGTCGAACGGGTTCACGCCCATCACCGCGCACGCCACCGCGGTGATGAGCTCCCAGCGCAGGAACTCCCCGCCCAGCAGGTGCGACTCGGGCCACGTCCACTCCAGCACCGGGTGCCCGGTCGCGGCGAGAGCATCGAGCGAGGACTGCACGCTGGGCGTCAACTCGCCGCGGCCGACCGCGACGAACACGCGGTCATCCCCGTAGTCGCCGGGCGCGCCGAGCGGCTCACCGTCCACGGGCAGGATGCCGCGGCCCTGCTTGCCCGTGCTCTCCGCGACCAATTGCTCGATCCACGCGCCAAGTGCCGACCACTCGGGGGGTAGTACGAGCGTGAGTTTGTCGCAGCCCATGAGCGCCAGTTCACCGAGTGCGACGCCGGCCTCCAGCGCCACGCCGCCGTCGTGCTCGAAGGCCGCGAGCTCCGCCTCGGCCTCGGCGCACAGCGCGCCGGGGTCCAGGCCGAGCAGCGCTGCGGGTACGAGGCCGAAGCACGACAGCACCGAGTAGCGGCCGCCGATGTCGGGGGGGTTCGTGAACACTCGCCGGTAGCGGCGCTGGCGGGCCAGCGATTCGAGTGCGGTGGCGGGATCGGTGATAGCCGCGAAGGCCTTGCCCGCAGCCTTGCCCATGGCGCTTTCGGCGAGCGCGTACGCGGCGCGTTCGAAAGACTTCACCTCGACCGTGGCGCCCGACTTGGACGACACCAGCAAGAGTGTGCGCGTGGGGTCGCCGGCAAGCGCCTCGCGCACTGCGGCGGGCGACGTGTCATCCAGGACGTGCAGAGCGAGCCCGCCCGGCTTCGTACCGTGTACACGGGCGAGCACCTCGGGCGCTAGGCTGGAGCCGCCCATACCGAGCAGCAGCACGCGCGTGAACCCCGCGGCCGCCACCTCGCGAGCGAACGCGGTGAACTCGTCCGCCCGGCCGCTCATGCGCCCGACCCAGCGCACCCAGCCCAGGCGATTCTCGATGCTCGCGCGCGCTGCGTCGTCGCCGCCCCAGAGCGTGACGTCGGCCTGCGCGAGTCGCTGCGCGATCCGCGCCTCGCGGAACTCCTCGAGGCGCAGGCGGATGCCCGCGGCGGCGCCTCCTGCCCGCAGTCGCAGCCGGCTCAATGCGCGGACCCGCGCTGGGCCAGCCGCTCCTGTCGGCGCGTCTCGAGTGCGGCGAGCAGGTCATCGAATGACTTCTCGAACGAGCGCACGCCCTCGGGCTCGAGCTCACCGATCAGTCGTTCCACCGGTACGCCCAGCGTGGTCAGGCGCTCGAACGCGCGGAGCGCCCCCGGCACATCGTGACGGATGCGCGCCTCGACGCGTCCGTGGTCGTTGAACGCGACGAGCGTGGCCGGCGGCAGGGTGTTCACCGTGTCGGGGCCGATCAGCTCTTCCACGTAAAGCACGTCGCGATACGCCGGATTCTTCGTGCTGGTGGACGCCCACAGCGGCCGCTGTACCTGAGCGCCGCGCGCGCGCAGTGCTTCGAAACGGGGGCTGGCCACGGTGCTTTCGAACGCCGCGTACGCGAGCCGTGCGTTCGCCACCGCAGCCTGGCCGCGCAGCGATTCCAGCTCGGCGCGCTCCGTCGCACCCGGTGGCAGCGTGCCCAGACGCTGCTCGATCGCGGCATCCACCTTGCTGTCCACGCGCGAGACGAAGAACGACGCCACCGACCGCACACTGCCGGCGTCGCGGCCTGCAGAGGCGAGCTGCTCGAGGCCAGTCATCCATGCGTCCATGACTTCGCGGTAGCGCTCGACCGAGAAGATGAGTGTCACGTTCACGCTGATCCCCGCGGCCAGCACCTGCGTGATGGCGGGCAGCCCCGCGCGCGTGGCGGGTATCTTGATCATCACGTTGTCGCGGGCCACCGCCGTGTGCAGTCGTCGGGCCGCGGCCACGCTGCCCGCGGTGTCGTTCGCGAGCTTCGGGCTCACTTCCAGGCTGACGCGGCCGTCCCGGCCGTCCGTGCTGGCGAAGACGCCGTGCAGGCGGTCGCAGGCCTGCTGGATGTCGGGGATCGCGAGCGATTCATAGAGCGGCTCGCCCTCGAGCCCGCGCTCGACACCCTGGGCGATCGCCGCGTCGTAATCGCGGCTGCCTGCGATGGCCTGCTGGAAGATGGTCGGGTTGGAGGTCACGCCCACGACACCCGCTTCGAGCACGTCGCGGTCGAAGCCGCCATTCTCGAAGTGGCCGCGACGGATGAAGTCGATCCAGATGCTCTGGCCGAGGTCGAGGAGCTGGTGGGCACGGCTGCTCATGTGAACTCCGGGGCTCGGGGTGGGAGTCGGCGAAACGTTCCCGCAGCATCGGACGCGCGGAGCGGCCATGCAAGCGCGTTCACAAGCCGGCCGGCGGGCCGCGAGCGTGGCCGAGCCCCGCCGCGCCGGCCGTCAGTCGGCGGGCCGCCCCGCCGCGCGCGCCGCCGCTCGGAGCTTCGCCGCGAGCACGTCATCCAGCGCGCCCGGAGCCAGCCGCCATGCCCAGTTGCCGGCCGCACTTCCCGGCGTGTTGAGCCGGGCCTCGCTGCCGAGCGAGAGCAGGTCCTGCACCGGAGCGATGAACAACGCCGCTCGCGAGCCGAGCCCGGCGCGGATCAGGTCCCACGCGATGTCGCCCGAGGACTCGCCCAGTTGTGCGCGCGCGAACGCGCGCTCGTGTTCGGGGAGCTTCTCCCACCAGCCGCGCGTCGTGTCGTTGTCGTGCGTGCCGGGGTACGCGACCGAGTTCACCGGGTGATTGCGGGGAAGAAATGGGTGATGCGCGTCCCCGCTGAAAGCGAAGTGCATCACGCACATGCCCGGCAGGCCCAGCGCGTCGCGCAATGATTCCACGTCGGCGCCCGTCTCACCCAGATCCTCGGCCACGAGCGGCAGCGCTCCCAGGTCCTGTTCGATGGCGCGGAACAGTGCCTCGCCCGGGCCCGGGCACCAACAGCCGCCGCGAGCGTCGGGCGCGCCGGCGGGAATCTCCCAATGCCGGACGAACCCGATGAAGTGGTCAAGACGCAACAGGTCCACGAGTTCCACCGCGTGCGCGACGCGCGCGCGCCACCACGCGAAGCCGTCCGTCGTGTGACGCTCCCACCGGTAGAGCGGATTGCCCCAGAGCTGGCCCGTCTCGCTGAAGTAGTCGGGCGGCACGCCGGCCACCACACGGCACTCGCCGCGTTCGTCCAAGTCGAATAGCTCCGGATGTGACCACACGTCGGCGCTGTCGTGTGCCACGAAGATGGGCGCGTCCCCGAACAGCCGCACGCCACGCGTGTGTGCGTGCGCACGAAGCGCACGCCACTGGGAGTCGAACGCCCACTGCAGCGCTTCGTGCGCCGCGATCGCACCAGCGAGTGAGCGCGAGGCCTCGGCGAGGGCCGCGGGCTCGCGTGCCCGGAGCGGCTCGGGCCAGCGCGTCCACGCCGCTCCGCCCTGCGATTCGCGGATGGCCATGAACAGCGCGTAGCCGGAGAGCCACGGTGAGCGCGCACGGAACTGCTCGAGGCTGTTGCGCTGCGCGCTCGAGTGCAGTGCCTGCGCAAGCGCCGGGCCGGCGCATTGTGCCAGTGCATGCGCGGCGCCGAAGTCGCAGGGCGCGCCGGGTGCCGCGGCGGTCGGCATCAGCGATTTGGGCAGAAGCCCTTCGGCCACCAGCGACTCGCACGAAACCAGCAACGGATTGCCGGCGAACGCCGAGAAGCACTGATAGGGCGAGTCGCCGTAGCCCGTGGGCCCTAGCGGCAGCACCTGCCACCACGACTGGCCGGCGGCGGCGAGGAAGTCGGCGAACGCGAACGCCTCCTGACCGAGCTTTCCGCACGGCTCGCGACCGGGCAGCGATGTGGGATGCAGCAACAATCCGCTCGAGCGGGAGCCTCTCAGGTGTCTCATGCCTTCGGAATGGGGAGGGTGCGACGGCTGAGCATGCTGAGGGCCTTCGGCATGGCTCACGCGCGCTGCGCCCACTCGCGCACGCGCACGGCCACTTTCTCGGCCGTGAAGCCGAAGTGCTCGGCCAATGCCTCGGCCGGGGCCGACTCGCCGAAGCGGTCGAGGCCGATGCACAGACCGCGCTCACCGGCGATCTCTCGCCAGCCGGCGGTCACACCGGCCTCGAGGGTCACGCGCCGCCCGCCGGGGGGCAGCAAGCGCGCGCGGAACGCGTCGTCCTGTGCGGCGAACAACTGCGGCGCCATCATGCTCACCACGCGCACGGCGAGGCCGAGCGCGACGAGCCGGTCGGCGGCGTCCAGTGCCACGGCCACCTCGGAGCCACTCGCCACCAATGTGATCGCATCGCGCGCGCTCGAGTCTCGCAACAGCGTCGCACCGCTTCGCAACTCGGACGGCGCGAAGCCCTGGGGCCGCGTGAGCGCGGGCAGGTTCTGCCGCGTGAGCGCCAGCAGCGTGGGGCCGTCGTGGCGCTCGAGCGCCAGCCCCCATGCGGCCGCCGTCTCCAGCCCATCGGCGGGGCGCAGGACGAGCAGGTTGGGGATCAGCCGCAATGACGCCAGGTGCTCGACCGGCTGGTGCGTGGGGCCGTCCTCGCCCAAGAAGATGCTGTCGTGCGTGTAGACGTGCACGGTGCGCAGCTTCATGAGCGCCGAGAGCCGCAGCGCAGGACGCGAGTAGTCGGTGAACGTGACGAATGACGCGCTATAGGGAATCCATCCGCCCGCGAGTGCGAGGCCATTGCACACCGCGGCCATGCCATGCTCGCGCACACCGAAGTGCAGGTTTCGGCCCGAGAAGTCGGCGGGGGACACGCTCGGCGAGCCCTGGATGCGCGTCTTGTTGCTGCCTTCCAGATCGGCGCTGCCGCCCACGAGGCCCGGCAGCAACGCCGCGGCCTTCTGCAGCACGGCGCTGCCGTGCGCGCGAGTGGCGGCCGCGCCCGCGGGGGCGGCGGCGCACAACTGTTCGACCAGGTCGGCCGGCACGCGCTGCGCGAGCCACGTCTCCCACGCCGCTGCGCGTGCAGGGTCGGCCGCGCGCCAGCGGGCGAGCGACGTGTTCCATGCTGCGCGCTCGCGCGTCAGGTCCTCGCGGCGCGCGGCGAATCGCGCGCGCACCTCGTCGGGCACCAGGAACGCGGGCGACTCGGGCCAGCCCAGCGCGCGCTTGGTGGCGAGTGTCTCCTCTGCACCCAGCGGTTCGCCGTGCGCGTGTGCGGTGTCCTGCTTCTTGGGCGAGCCGTAGCCGATGTGGCTGCGGCAGACCACCAGGCTCGGTCGCGCCGACTCGGCCGTGGCGCGCTCGAGGTCGGCGTGGTCGTAGGGGTTCGCGCGCAGCACCTGCCAGCCGTACGACTCGAAGCGCCTGCCGATGTCCTCGCTGAACGAGAGCGAGGTGTCGCCCTCGATCGTGATGTGGT
>CAZADU010000745.1:0-3315 GCA_964483945.1 uncultured bacterium | reverse complement strand
CCTCGGGTAGGCCGGTGGCCCGGCGGCTCCGCGTGGCAAGGTCAGGACCTGCTCGCGGCGTTGACTCACGGCCCCCGGCGGACCGCCCGCCCTAGCCTGCCATCGGCCGGCCCGCCGCGAGCTTGCGCCGCATCCGGCGCGCCTCTAGTCTGACCCGTCCTTTTCCCTTCCGGGTGTGTGCGCTGCCCGCGCCCGGCGCCCGGCGCGAGCCTCGCGCGGCGCCTTCCACCCGGTCTCCGGAGCCACCATGACCACGGATTTTCTCAACTTCATCGGCGGCCAGTGGGTGCCGGCCCGGTCCGGCAAGACGTTCCCCAACCTGAACCCGGCCACGGGCGAGACCCTCGGCCAGTTCCCCGATTCGGGCTCCGACGACGTGGATGCGGCCGTGAAGGCCGCGCGCGGTGCGATGCGCGCCTGGCAGCTCACGCCGGCGCCCAAGCGCGGCGAGATGCTGTACCGGCTCGGCGCACTCATCGCACAGAAGAAAGAGGAGCTTGCCCGTGCGGCCACGCGCGAGATGGGCAAGATCCTCATCGAGACGCGCGGGGACGTGCAAGAGGGCGTGGACATGGCCTACCTCGCCGCGGGCGAGGGACGCCGGCTCTATGGAGTGACCACGCCGAGCGAGATGCCGAACAAGTGGGCGATGAGCGTGCGTGTGCCGATCGGCGTGGTGGGTGTGATCACGGCGTGGAACTTCCCGTTCGCGGTGCCCACCTGGAAGATCTTCCCCGCGCTGCTCGCGGGCAACACGGTGGTGTTCAAACCCTCCGAAGAGACACCGGAGATGGGCTGGCAGCTCGCCAAGCTATTCGAGGAGATCGGCCTGCCCGCAGGCGTGTTCAACGTGGTGCACGGCAACGGCACCGGTGTGGGCTGGCCGATCGTTCAGCACGCGGGCGTGGACGTGGTGTCGTTCACCGGCTCGAACGCGGTGGGGACGAAGATCGCCGTCGAGGGCGCGCGGCTCGGCAAGCGTGTCTCCCTCGAGATGGGTGGGAAGAACGGTGTGATCGTGATGGACGATGCGGACGTCTCGCTCGCGGCGAACGCCGTGGCGTGGGGCGCGTTCGGCACCACCGGCCAACGCTGCACCGCCACCAGCCGCGTCATCGTGCACGAGCGTGTGCACGACGAGCTGGTGAAGCTCGTGGTGCAGCGTGCGCAGGCGCTCAAGCTGGGTGACGGCCTCCTGGACGGCGTCGAGATGGGGCCGCTCGTGAACGCACGGCAGCTCGATCGCGTCTCGGGCTACATGAACGTCGCGGCCGAAGAGGGGGCGAAGGTGGCCACCGGCGGCGGCCGCGCCAGCGGCAGCGGCCTCGATCACGGCTTCTTCTTCCAGCCCACCGTGCTCACAGGTGTGAAGCCGGCCATGCGCGTCGCACAGGAGGAGATCTTCGGACCCGTCGTCGGCTTCGTGAAGGTGAAGTCGCTCGAGGAGGCCATCGCGGTCAACAACGACACGCCGTTCGGGCTGTCGTCGTCCATCTTCACCCAGAACGTGAATGCGGCATTCACCGCGATGCGCGACCTCAGCACCGGCATCGTCTACGTGAACCACGGCACCACCGGTGCGGAGACGCACCTGCCGTTCGGCGGCACGCGCGGCACCGGCAATGGCCATCGCGAGGCGGGGCACACGATGCTCGACGCGTTCACGGAGTGGAAGAGCGTCTACGTGGACTTCAGCGGCAAGGTGCAGCGCGCGCAGATCGACAACAACTGAGGACTTCATGAATCTCCATGAATACCAGGGCAAAGAGCTGTTCGCGCGGTACGGGCTGCCGGTGCTGCCCGGTCAGGTCGCGGGCACACCCGAGGAGGCGCGCGACGTCGCCGCGTCGCTCGGTGGCACGGTGGTGATCAAGGCGCAGGTGCAGGCGGGCGGGCGCGGCAAGGCCGGCGGCGTGAAGCTGGCGCACGATCCCGACGAGGCGTTCGACCGGGCCCGCGACATCCTCGCGCTCTCGATCAAGGGGTTGCCGGTGCGCAAGGTGCTCGTGGCGCAGGCCGCCGACATCGCCAAGGAGTACTACTGTGCGATCGTGCTCGACCGCGAGAAAAAGGCGCCGCTGGTGATGCTGTCGGCCGAGGGCGGCGTGGATATCGAGGAGGTGGCGCGCACCGCTCCCGAGAAGCTCGTGCGCTTCCATATCCCGCAGGAGGGCCTGCGCCCGTACATGGCGCGCGGCCTGATGCGACCGCTGTTCCCGGACTTCTCGCAGGCCGCACAGGCGGCCGACATCCTGCTGAGGCTGTACCGCGTATTCACCGACGGCGACTGTTCGCTGGCCGAGATCAACCCACTCGCCGTCACGCCTGCAGGCAAGGTGCTGGCCCTCGACGCCAAGGTCGTCCTCGACGACAACGCCGAGTTCCGCCACAAGGATTGGGAGTCGTGGCGGGATCCCGCCGAGGAAACTCCCGGCGAGCGGCTGGCGCGGGAGAAGGGCCTGTCGTACGTCAAGCTCGACGGCGACATCGGCTGCATCGTGAACGGCGCTGGCCTGTCGATGGCGACCATGGACCTCATCAAGCATTACGGCGGCGAGCCCGCGAACTTCCTCGACATCGGCGGTTCGTCGAACCCCGAAAAGGTCACCGCAGCGCTCAAGATCATCACCGGGGACAGCCACGTGCGCGCCATCCTGTTCAACATCTTCGGCGGCATCACGCGCTGCGATGACGTCGCCAACGGCATCGTCGCCTCGCTGCAGTCGGCGCCACTGGCCGTGCCGCTCGTAATCCGCCTGACGGGCACCAACGAGGAGAAGGCGCGGCAGATCCTCAAGGACTTCGGGCTGGGTGCGACGACCAGCATGGACGAGGCCGTTCGCATGGTGATCGAAAAGGCGCAGGAGGTGGGCGCGTGAGTATCCTGATCGACCGCAACACCCGCCTCATCGTGCAAGGCATCACTGGACGCGACGGGGCGTTCCACACGCAGCAGATGGTCGCCTACGGCACCAACGTGGTGGCCGGCGTCACTCCCGGCAAGGGCGGTTCGCAGGTGCACGGCGTCAGGGTCTACGACTCGGTGGCCGAGGCCGTCGAGGCGACCAGGGCGAACGCGTCCGTCATCTACGTGCCGGCGCCGTTCGCGGCCGATGCGATCTACGAAGCGGTGGATGCCGGCATCGCGCTCATCGTCTGCATCACCGAAGGCGTTCCGGTGCGCGATGCGCTCGGCGCCTATCATCACGTTGCCGGCCTGCGCGCGCTCCACGGCAGCACCAAACCGCGGCTCGTCGGACCGAACTGCCCGGGGCTCATCAGTCCGGGGCTCAGCAAGGTCGGCATTCTTCCCGG
>CAZADU010000744.1:0-2326 GCA_964483945.1 uncultured bacterium | reverse complement strand
GCCGAGGCGGCCGAGGCGCTTGCACGGCACGTGGCGGGACTGCAGGTGAGCGTGAGCCTGTGGGGGCAGGGCGACCTGGAGATGTCCTCGGGCCGGCTGCGAGCGTGGCTCGCGCGGCCGTCGGGTCCGGGAGCCGCCAGGCCGCCGCGGCGGCCGCTGCGCGAGAACCTCGTCGAGTACTTCCGCCCGGCGTGGACGTGGCGCCATGGTCTCGCCAAGGGCAATCTGGCCGGCGTGCTGCGAGCGAACCGCGACAACCTGGCCCGGGCGACCGCCGAACGCGGGCGCATGGACGTGATCCACGCGCACGTGAGTTTCCCCGCAGGCGCCGTGGCGATGCGGCTCTCGCAGGAGACCGGCATCCCGTACGTGGTCACCGAGCATATGAGCCCGTTCCCCTTCCGGCATCTTATGCGCAACGGCGAAGTCGTGCCCGAAGTGCGCGAATCGCTTCGGAGCGCCGCCCGCGTGACCGCAGTGAGCCGCGCGCTCGCCCGAGCGATCAGCAAGTTGGTCGGTGTCGAAGCGGTCGTGGTGCCGAACGGGATCGACGGCCAGTATTTCTCGCCTCCCACCGAGCCTCCGGCCCGAGGGCGTGAGTTCACGTTTCTCACCGTCGCGAACCTGACGCCGCAGAAAGGCATCGACGACCTGCTGGCCGCCATCGCGCGGCTTGCGCCCGGCTCGGCGACTCACTTCCGCGTGGCGGGAGCGGGCTCGCACGCGGCGCAGTATCGCGACCTCGCCGAAAGGCTGGGCGTTTCCGCGCGCGTGACGTGGCTGGGTGCGCTAGGCCGCGAGGCGGTGCGCGACGAGATGCGCGCGTGCGACGCCTTCGTGCTGGGCAGCCGCCACGAGAGCTTTGGAGTGGTTTTCGCCGAGGCAATCGCGTGCGGCAGGCCCGTGCTGGGCACTCGCTGCGGCGGACCCGAAGACATCGTGGACGGAACCAACGGCGAACTGGTGCCGGTGGGCGACGTGCCCGCCTTGGCCGCGGCGCTCGCGCGCTTCGCCGTACGCGAGCACGCCCACGACATGGCGGCAATCCGCGCTGGGTTCGAGGCGCGCTTCTCGGCGTCCGCCGTAGCGCGGCGTTTCGGAGCCCTGTACGAAGAAGTCGCCGGAGGGCCCCGCTGATGTGCGGCATCGCCGGGTTCGTCGGGGCACCGCTCGGCGGGCTCAGCGCACTGCGTGGCTGGGGCCAGCTGCTCGCGCACCGTGGTCCGGATGATCTGGGCGTGGGCGTGCTGGTCCCCGCCGGGTTCGCGACCGGTCGCGACGCGTCGAGCATCGGGCCCGACGCGCAGGCCGTCTTGTGGCACCGGCGGCTCTCGATCCTCGACCTCTCCGAGGCCGGTTGGCAGCCGATGAGCAGTGCCGACGGGCGGCATCACCTGATCTTGAATGGCGAGATTTACAATTACCTCGAGCTGCGCGCCGAGTTGGAGTCGCTCGGTGTGATGTTCCGCTCGCGTTCCGATACCGAGGTCCTGCTCGAGGCCTGGCGACGCTGGGGCGAGGCCGTGCTGCCGCGGCTCACCGGAATGTTCGCGTTCGCGCTGCTCGACGTGCACGACCGCACGCTCACGCTCGCTCGCGACCCATTCGGCATCAAGCCGCTGCTGTACTCGCTCTGGCCCGGCGGATTCGCGTTCGCCTCCGAGGCCAAGGCGCTGCTGGCGCTTCCACAGATCAGCCGGCGTGTGGATCCGCAGCGTGTTTATGATTACTTGCGCTTCGGACTCACTGACCACGGTGACGGCACGATGTTCGCCGCCATCCGTTCGTGCCCGCCGGGCCATGTGATGGAAGTGCGGCTGGACGATGCGCACGTCTCGGCACCGAAGCGCTTCCTCGAGCTGCCCGCGGCCGGCACGTGGCGCGGAACGTTCGAGCAGGCGGCCGACGAGCTGCGCGCGCGCTTCATCGACAGCGTCCGCCTGCATCTGCGCAGCGACGTGCCGGTGGGTGCGGCGCTCTCGGGCGGCATCGACTCCAGTGCGATCGTGGCCGTGATGCGCTCGCTCGAGCCTTCGCTCGAACTGCACACGATCAGCTACATCGCGAGCGACCCACAGCTCTCCGAAGAGCGCTGGGTGGACCTCGCCGCGGGTGCGGTACGTGCCACGGTGCACAAGACACGCGCTGACGCGAACGAGTTGCTGGCGGATCTGGACCACTTGCTGGGTTGCCAGGACGAGCCGTTCGGCAGCACCAGCATCTACGCGCAGCATCGCGTGTTCCGGCTGGCGCGCGAGGCCGGCATCAAGGTGATGCTCGACGGCCAGGGTGC
The DNA here is from genome assembly GCA_964483945.1 of uncultured bacterium. GTDB lineage: Bacteria > Eisenbacteria > RBG-16-71-46 > RBG-16-71-46 > RBG-16-71-46 > JAIOPA01. The sequence goes on along the minus strand of CAZADU010000744.1, from coordinate 33 downwards.
GGACGAGTTGCTCGGCGGCTATCACACGTTCGC
>CAZADU010000743.1:0-1721 GCA_964483945.1 uncultured bacterium | reverse complement strand
GGCCGCACCCGTGCACGTCTGCCGCGAGACGCTCGCCGTGGCCGGCGCGCGCGTGCGCGGCGTGCTCTTCAACTCGGGCTGTGCCAACGCCGTCACCGGCGAGCGCGGGCTCGCCGATGCTCGCCGCATGCGCGCGCTGGGTGCAGCCGCCATCGGTGCCGCCGAGGACGAGCTGCTCGTGCTCTCGACCGGGGTGATCGGCCGGTTCCTGGATCTCGACAAGCTCGCGCGCGGTGTCACGGCACTCGGTACACCGGTGGCACTTCGAACCGCAGGCGATGCGGCACGGGCGATCATGACCACCGACACGGTGCCCAAGATCGCCAGCGCCACGGTCACCGTCGGTGGCCGCGAAGTACGCCTGGCCGGCTTCGCCAAGGGCGCCGGTATGATCCACCCCAACATGGCCACCATGCTCTCGGTGATCACGACCGACGCGCATGTCGAGCCCACGCGGCTGGACCGCGCACTGCGTTCGGCCGTGGAGAAGAGCTTCAACCGCATCAGCGTGGACGGCGACATGAGTACGAACGACACCGTGTTGCTGCTCGCCTCGGGGGCTGCAGGGGCTCGGGTCGACGACGCGAGCGAGGCCGCGTTCACTCAGGCTCTCACCGGCGTGTGCACATCGCTCGCGCGGCAGGTCGCGCGTGACGGCGAGGGGGCCACGCGGTTGGTCGAGCTGCGCATCACGGGGGGTGCGACCGAGCGGCAAGCGCACCAAGTGGGCGATGCCATCGCGTGCAGCCCGCTGGTGAAGACCGCGATCCACGGCAGCGATCCCAACTGGGGTCGCATCCTCGCGGCTGCCGGCTACAGCGGTGAGGCGATCGAGCCCGAGCGTGTGCGCCTGTGGTTCGGCGAGGGCGACGCCGTGCAGCTGCTGGAGCGAGGGCTGCCCACCCCGTTCGACGCCACACGCGCCTCGGCGCTGCTCGCCTAGGACCCGGCCATCGTGCACCTGGATCTGGGGCTAGGCGACGCGCAAGCGGTGGTGTGGACGTGCGACCTGTCGGCCGAGTACGTGCGCATCAACGCCGACTACACGACGTAACGTCGCGGGGCGACCGCCCGGTTCCGGGCTGCTCGAGGGCAGGCGACCGCCCGGTTACGCGCTGCTCGAGGGCAGGCGACGGTTCGCTTCAAGGCTGCTGCTCGACAGCCGGCAGGAGACCGTGCTTGCGCAGGACGCGCCGCCCATCGGGACCGAGCACATACTCGACGAACACGCTCGCCATTTTGGGCTCCGTGCTCGAGCCCAGGGTCGCGATCGAGTAGGACGCCTCGATCTGCGCCAGGTTCGGCAGTTCGAGCACCCGGACGAATCGCGAGACCGCCGGCGTGACGTCCGAGCGGTAGACGATGCCGGCATCGGCTTCGCCGAGCTGCACCTTGCCCACGACGCCCCTCACGTTCTCCTCTTCGGAGACGACGTTGCCGAGCACGCGCGTCGCGAAGTCGTTCCCGAACGCGGGGTCGCGAGCGAGCCGCTGGAGGGCCGTGCGACTGTAGCGTCCGACGGGTACCACGTCGGCGCCGAGCACCAGCTTGATGCCGGCTCGAGCAAGGTCCTGGAGCCGCTGGATCCGCGCCGGGTTGGTGCTCGGAATGATGACCACCAGCTGATTGCGCGCGAACACCCGGGAGGTGTCGCACAGCAGGCCGCGCTCGGCCACGTAGAGCATCCAGCGCTCGTCGGCCGACGCGAACACATCGGCGAC
>CAZADU010000742.1:0-3165 GCA_964483945.1 uncultured bacterium | reverse complement strand
CGGCATGTGCGAGCGCGGCATGGGTTCGGCGGTGGGGGCGGAGCCCGAGGTATTGAAGACGGTGGCGGGCTGGGCGGTGAAGTACTCCTCGGTGCCGGTGCTGGTGAAGCTCACCCCGAACGTGGGCGACATCCTCGAGCCGGGTGTCGCGGCGGTCGAGGCGGGGGTGCACGGGCTGTCGCTCATCAATACCATCAAGAGCATCGTCGGAGTGGACCTCGACAAGATGGTGCCGTACCCGGTCGTGGGTAATCGCTCGACGAACGGCGGCTACTGCGGGCCCGCGGTCAAACCCATCGCGCTGCACATGGTGGCGGCTCTGGGGCGCGACCCGCGAGTGACCGTGCCGCTCTCGGGCATCGGCGGCATCTCCACGTGGCGCGATGCCGCGGAGTTCATCTCGCTGGGAGCGACCAGCGTGCAGGTGTGCACCGCCGCCATGCATTACGGCTTTCGCATCGTCGAGGACATGATCGAGGGGCTGTCGAACTTCCTCGACGAGAAGGGCATGAAGTCGGTCAGCGAGCTGCGCGGCGCAGCACTGCCCGCCTATTCCGAGTGGGGCGACCTGGACCTGAACTACAAGGTCGCCGCGCACATCGATCCCGAGACGTGCATCGGTTGCAACCTGTGCTACGTCGCGTGTCGCGACACATCGGTGCACTGCATCCACGTCGGCGAGCACCCGCTGCCGGCGGGCCACAGGGCACCCACGCGCGACACCGCCGTGGCCAAGCAGGCCGCGACAGGAGTAAAAGTCCCGTGGGTGGATTGGGACGAGTGCACGGGCTGCAACCTGTGTGCGCACGTCTGCCCGGTGCCGGACTGCATCACCATGGCCGACGACACCCGCGGCAAGCCGTTCGAGTCTTGGAACGACCGGATCGAGAAGGGCACGGCGAAGGTGCCCGGCGGGCTGCATGACTGATCCCCGGTCCGCAAGCGGCGAGCGCGCCGCTGCGGCACCGGGCGGCGCGCAGGGCGGTGAGCGAGGCGTGAGCAGTGGTGCGTCACCTGCACCCGCGCTTGCACACGCACTTGCACGCGTGCCTGCACCTGCACCCGCGCCGAGCGCAATGGCAGCTTGGGGGAGGCGCTCCGCGCGGATCTACCTGATCGTCTGCGCGGCTGCACTCGCGGCCATGCTGGTCGAGACCCTGCTCGGCCACCCCGGCACGGGCAGCATCTTCGCGGCCATCTTGGCCGCGCCCTGGTCCATGCTCGCGGCGTCGTTCCTGCCGCCGCTGCCGGCCGACTGGCCGCTGCCCGCGGGACTCGCGGTGCGCATGGCACCGCTGGCGCTGTTCATGCTGCTGAACGCGGCCATCATCGCCGGCATCGCCGCACGCTCGGAGCGCGACCTGCGGGGCAGCCACGCCGCCGAGCGCTGATCTGACGCGCCCGAGTCGCGCTCCATCGCGCTGGGCCGCGCTCGCCTGGCTGGCACTCACCACGCTGCTGGCCATGAGCACGTGGTTCTCGGGCACCGCAGTGGTGCGCTCGCTGCGCGCCGAGTGGGCGCTGTCACCGGGCGAGACGGCGTGGCTCACGATCGCGGTGCAGCTCGGGTTCGTGGCGGGCGCGCTGCTCTCGGCGATCATCAACCTGCTCGACGTGGTGCCGGCGCGCGCCGTGCTAGTGGTATCGGCGTTCGCCACCGCGCTCGCGAACGCCGCCTTCGGCGCGGCTCCGGACGCCGCGTGGGGGCTGCCGCTGAGATTCCTCACCGGCGTGTTCCTCGCGGGCGTGTACCCGACCAGTCTCAAGCTCATGGCGACGTGGTTCCGCGAGGACCGCGGGCGCGCGCTGGGCATCATGGTGGGCGCACTCACGCTGGGTTCGGCAGCGCCGCATCTCGTGCGCAGTCTCGGCACGTTCGCCTGGCGCGACGTGGTGTTCGCCACGTCGTGGCTGACGCTCACGGGCGGCCTGGTGGCCTGGATCGCGGTGCGCGAGGGGCCGTTTCCGTTCCCGCGCGCGAGGTTCGACCCGTCGCAGGCCGGGCAGGTGCTGCGCGACCGCGGCGTGCGGCTGGCGTGCATCGGCTACTTCGGTCACATGTGGGAGCTTTACGCCATGTGGGGCTGGATCGCGGTGTTCTTGGCCGACATCTTCGGCGCGCGCGGGTCGGGCGGCGAGCCGGCCGCGGCCGCGTGGGCGTTCGCCGTGATCGGCGCCGGGTTCGCGGGTTCATGGTGGGCCGGTGCCTACAGCGACCGGTTCGGCCGCACGCGCAGCGCGGCACTGGCGCTGGCCGTCTCGGGCGTGTGTGCGCTCGCGATCGGACCACTCGCTAACGTGGCGCCCGTGTGGTTGGTGCTCGTGGTCGCCCTCGTCTGGGGTGCCAGTGTGGTGGCCGATTCGGCGCAGTTCTCCACCATGGTCACCGAACTCGCTGACCCGGCCTACGTCGGCACCGCGCTCACGCTGCAGCTGGCGCTCGGCTTCACGCTCACCGTGGCGACGCTGTGGCTGGTGCCGGTGCTGCGCGAGCTAGGCGGCTGGACGGCGGCGTTCGTGCTGCTGGTGCCCGGACCGCTGGTAGGATTCGTGGCGATGATGCGGTTGCGGGGGCTGCCCGAGGCGGCACGACTGGCCGGCGGGCGCGGCTGAACGACGCGTCCAGTCGTTGGTCGCCGCGTCCCGGCGTCCCCGCGTCCCCGCGTCCCCGCGTCCCCGGTCGAGCCTCCTGAAAACCTCTTTCACTCAAACCTGACATCTGGCAAACTAGTTGGATGCCCGGGGCTTGCCTCCCCGCGCGAGGTGCGTCCGTCCCCCTACCTGGAGGGCCTCATGTCCCTGTTCACCCCCCCCCGTCGGTCGATTCTCGTCGCAGCGCTCGCCGTCGCAATGGCAGCTCTGTTCCTCGCTGGCTGTAGCAAGGACCAGGGTAACCCGCTGTCCCCGACCACCGACGTCGGTGCGCTGAAGAACGGCGCCGAGTTGAGCATGGCGAACCCCGCCGTCCGTGCGATGGCGGCGGTGCAGGACCGTCACACCGGCGACCTCATGTCCATCCCCGGCGTCGTCGGCACGGCGACCGGCGTGGATGCGAACGGCGAACTGGGCATCATGGTCATGACCGAGCACCCGCTCGGCGTCGGCCGGCTGCCCGCCGACATCGAGGGTGTGCGAGTCTTCGAGGAAGTCACCGGCAAGATCAGG
>CAZADU010000741.1:0-1731 GCA_964483945.1 uncultured bacterium | reverse complement strand
CATGCCCCTCCCCCTCCCTCCCGGCACACGGCTGCCCGAACGCACGGTCTGGCTGAACGGCGAACTGGTGCGTGGCGAACAGGCCGCGCTCTCCATCTGGGACCGCGGCGCGCGTGATGGTGGAGCGATCTTCGAGACGCTGCGTGTCTACGCCGGCAGGCCGTTCGCCTGGGAGCAGCACATGGAGCGGCTGGTGCTCTCGGCGGCGGAGTTGGGCTTTCCGGTGCCCCCGGCTCCGGAGAGACTGCGCGAGGCGGTGGACCAGGTGTTGTTCGCAGAGAAGCTCTCCGACGCTGTGGTGCGCATCACGGTCACCCGCGGCGTGCCGGGTGGCCGCCCGGTGCGCACGGGCGCGTGGGTCGAGGCCGAGCCCCTCGGCGCACGCCTGTGGGCGGGCACCCGGCGACGCGACAAGGACGAGCAGGGTGGTGCACGCGTGGTGCGCTCACGCCACCCATTCACGCCAGGCTGGCTCGGGCGGCACAAGACCACGAGCCGGCTGGCCTGGGACCTCGCGCGCGAGGAAGCACGTGAGCAGGACGCCGACGAGACGCTACTGGTCTCGCCCGCGGGGCACGTGCTCGAGGGCGCGGCCAGCAACGTCTTCGCGGTGGGGCCCGATGGCGCGGTCGTCACCCCACCGCTCGAGGCCGACGTGCTGCCGGGTATCACGCGCGCGTGCGTACTCGAGCTCTGCCGTACGCTGGGGCTCTCGGTGCGCGAGGCGGAACTGCCGCTCGAGGTGCTGCGGCTCGCCAACGAAGTGTTCTTGACCAACTCGGTGCAGGAGGTCCTCCCGGTCGCCGAGTTGGCCGGCCGGCCGGTGCCGTCACAGCTGATCGGGCGACGGGTGCTCGAGGCCTATCGCGAGCGGGTCGCCGGCAACTGAGTCTTCGCACGACCCGGCGCCCACGAATGCCTGCTCGCCACGGGGGAACCACCCACTGGATCGCGCGTCGAATGGGTCGGAAGAGCCGCCGCGGCCATTCTCGACTCACGCGCGGCTCATGCTGCGGGTATCCTTGATGTCCGTGCACGAACGGCCCGCACCTGCCGATCCCTGTCGTGAGTCGTCTGCACCGGAGGGCGGCTTCGCCCGACGGCACGGCGTGCAGGTTGCCCCTGGAACACTGCTCGTCGCGTGATGCTGGACCGCGAACCTGTTTTGTTTGTTCGACCAAGCAAGTGGCACACGTAGTGCATCTTTCAATGGTGGGAATCCGCTTCATGCGCACCCGACACCCCAGCCACGCACCCCGAACCGGAGCGAACCCAGCCATGATGCAGGTCAAGGGCGGACGTCTCGAGCTCCTGGTGCCGCATATGCTGCGCGGGCAGCTCCTGCGCCCGGGCTTCGTGCGCCTTTCGCTGCGACTGGGGCTCACGCGGCAGATGCCAGCGTGGGCCAAGCTCCAGTTCACGAACAACGGCATCACGCCTGAGGATCTGGACCGTGTGCTCGGCCGCATCACCAGCCTGACGTCGTGGGTGGACGAGTGGGAACGCCTGGGGCGTGCCCACGAGGAATCGGGTCGGGAGGCGCTGGCGCAGGGGCAGATGACCCAAGCCGGGCGCCACTATCTATGGGCAAGCTCGGCCTACAACTTCGCCCAGTACGTCGTGTTCATGGAGCCGGCCCGCAAGAAGCAGCTGCACGAGAACTGCGTGCGCTCATACGAGGCGGCGGGGCCGCTGCTGTCGCACCCGGTGCAGGCGTTCGAGGTGGAGTTC
>CAZADU010000740.1:0-17341 GCA_964483945.1 uncultured bacterium | reverse complement strand
ACCGGGAGGGAGGGCCTCGGTGATGCGCGCGCTGCAGTTGCTGCTCGGCATCGGCGTCTCGGCGCTGTGCGTCTGGCTGTCCATGAAGGACGTCCGGTTCGGCGAGGTGCTGACCGCGCTGAGTGGCGCGAACGCGCTCGGATTCGTGGTCGTGATGCTGATCACGCTGGGCGGCTTCTGGCTGCGCGCTGTGCGCTGGAGCTACTTCATCCAGGCGGGCCGGCCGCTGTCGATGGACTCGCTGTTCAGCGCCACGATGATCGGGTTCATGGCGAACAATGTGCTGCCGTTCCGACTGGGCGAATTCGTGCGGCCGTGGGCGCTCGCGCGACGCGAGCGCCTGTCCAAGACCACGCTGCTCGCCACCGTCGTGGTCGAGCGCGCCGTGGACATGCTGACACTGCTCGGCATCTTCGGCATCAGCATGCTGGTGCATCCGATTGCCGAGAACACAGACGCGGGCCGGCTCGTGCAGTGGGGAGCGCGGCTGCTGATCGGCCTGTGCGTCGGACTCACGTTGATGGTCGTCGCCGTCGAGCGCAACCGCCGACTGGCGCAGGCCGTCGTGCGCGGCCTGACGCGGCCGCTCGCGGGCGCCGCGCGCGAGAAGGTGGAACACATGTTCGAGCGCTTCATCGAAGGGCTCGGGCTGTTCCGTGACCTTCGCCGGCTGGTGATCGTGTTCGCGCTGTCGTTCGCCATGTTCCTGTGCTTCGCGCTGGCGCTTGGCGTGAGCTTGTGGTCGCTCGACATCTCGCTGCCGTGGTACGCCGGCCTCGTCATGCTGGTGATCACCGCCATCGGCATCATGGTGCCGGCGGCCCCGGGATACATCGGCACGCTCAACATCGCGTGCACCGCCGGCCTGGCGCTGTTCGGCGTGGGCAAGGCGCAATCGGTGCCGTTCTCGTGGTTCTACTTCTTCAGCCAGTGGCTGCCCATCACCGCGGTCGGCCTGCTGTACCTGAACCGCGAGGGCCTGTCGCTGCGCTCATTGGGCCAGGCGGAGCAGGGGGACGTGGCGTGAGCTCAGGCCCGGTGGGCGGCGACGACGCGCGCGACGGCGGCGACGACATCGTCCGCGTCGCGATCGGTCATGCGCGGGAACAACGGCAGCGTGATCGCGCGCGTGTAGGCGTCCTCGGCCACCGGGAACGCGCCGGGTCGGAGTTGGAGCCGGTCGCGGAAGTGCGGGTGGAAGTGGATGGGGATGAAGTGCACGCTCGTGCCGATATTGAGCGCGCGCAATTCCTCGATGAAGCGAGCACGATCGATGCGCAGCCGCTCCAGTTCAAGGGCGATCGGGTAGAGGTGCCAGGCGTGCGTCATGCCCGCCTTCACCGGCGGCACACGCACTTCGGGGACGGAGGCGAAGCCTGCCTCGTAGCGCGCGACGATCTCGCGACGGCGCTGTTGGAACGCCTCGAAGCGCTCCAGCTGTGCGAGCCCGATCGAGGCCATCAAGTCGGACAGATTGTACTTCCAGCCCGGCGCAGTGACCTCGTAGAACCAGGAACCGCCGGCGCCGTAGCGCTTCCAGGCGTCCCTGTTCATGCCGTGCAGCGTCAGCAGCGAGATGCGCTCGGCCAGCTCCGTGTCGTCGGTGACCACCGCCCCGCCCTCGCCGGTGGTGAGGTTCTTGGTCGCGTAGAACGAGAACGCCGTGGCGTCCGCGAGCGCGGCACAGCCCACCGCCCGGCCGTGCGAGGCGGCGCCGAGCGAGTGTGCGGCGTCATCCACGAGCCGGATGCCTCGGGCACGCGTGATCTCGCGCAGCGCGTCGTAGTCGCACGGATGCCCGGCGTAGTCCACGGCGATCACGGCGCGCGTGCGGGGCGTGATCGCCGCGGCCACGCGGCGCGGGTCCAGGCACAGCGTGCCGGGCTCGACATCCGCCAGCACGGGCGTGGCCCGCACGTGCTCGATGACATTGACCGTGGCCACGAACGTGTAGGGCGAGGTGATGACCTCATCGCCCTCGCCGATGCCCATGGCCTCGAGCGTCAGGTGCAGCGCACCGGTGGCGCTGTTCACGACGAGCCCATGCTTCGCGCCGGCCATGTCCGCGATGCGGCGGGCGAACTCGAATGCGCGCGGCCCGGTGGTGATCCAGCCGGAGTCGAGCGCCTGGAGCACGAGCTCCCGCTCGCGCGGCCCCATGTCGGGCGCGGCGACCGGCAGGAACTCGGCGCGCGCCGGCGCGGCCGGCGGCCTGGGAGGCTGCGGAGCGGGATCACTCACGTGCGAAGGATAGACCCACCGTGTCCCCTCACGTCAACCACGTTTCACTGAGCGAGAGCACCCGATGACCCCCCTTCGGCGTAAGACCACGCGTGACTCGCTCGGCCTCGCGATCACCCAGTACATCGTGCGTGCGATGAGCATGGTGCGCGGCTTCGTAGCCGCCACGCTGCTCGATCCCACGGCCTACGGCGCGTGGAACGCGCTGCAGCTCATGATGGACTATGGCGCCATCGCGCCGCTCGGCACGCAGCAGGGACTCGATCAGATGGTGCCCGCGCGCATCGTGGAAGGCGACGCCGAGCGGCTGGCTCGAGTCAAGCGCGCGGCGCTTTTCAATGTGGTCCTGCTGACGCTGCTGTTCTCGGCGGTGGGCTTGGGCTGGGCCTCGGTGGGCACCAGCCGTATGCGCGCCTTCTGGGGCCTGGGCGGAATTGCGCTCGCGCTGGTGAGCGTGCTGCTCGTGAACCTCGCCAACGTGGGCACGGGCGTGTTGCGCTCGCACGGTGACATCGGCGGATTCACGCGCTGGTTCGTCCTCCAGGGCCTGATCGGCTCCGGACTTGGCCTTGTGCTCATGCTGCCGTTCGGGCGCTGGGGCCTGCTATGGGGCTGGGTTGCGGGCTGCTTCGTGTCGTTCCTGTTCGTGGCCTGGCGCGGCCGCCGCCACGTTCCGCTCATGCCCGCGGCGTCCATCGAGAGCCTTGACCTGATTGAGATCGGCCTGCCGCTCTATGTGTTCACGGTAAGCGGGATCGTCATGCGCAACATCGACCGCATCGTCGTGCTGCGGTTCCTGGGCACGCAGGCGCTCGGCTACTACGGGTTGTCCGTGAACGTCCTCACGCTGCTCATGGCCGTGCCCGACTCGCTCGTCTACGTGATCTACCCGCAGCTCGTGCGCCGCATCAGCGAGGCCGCGGGGGACCCGGCCGCTATTCGCGACCGTGTCGAAAGGCTGGTGCGCGGCGTCGCGGTGGGACTGCCTCCGGCGGCGGGCCTCTGCGCACTGTGGTCACGTGACCTCGTGCACGCGATGCTGCCGCGCTACGACGCCTGCGTCCCACCGCTCCAAGTATTGGCATTCGGGGCCACCGGGCTGGCGATGTCGTCGTTCGGCTCGATCGTGCTCATGACCGTGGGGCGGCGCATCATCCTGGTGCCCGCGGCAGTGTTCCTCGCCGCCCTGTCGGGCGGACTGCAGTTGCTGTCCCTGCGCTGGCACGGTGGCTTGACCGGGATCGCGGCCGCATCGTCGATCGCCTACCTGATCAGCGGAGGAGTTCTGCTGTCGCTCGCAGCGGCGGGGCTCGGCCATCCGCTCGGACGCATCTCGGAGTTCCTCGCACGTACGCTCGCGCCCACCGGCGTGGCCGCACTGGCCACCTGGGGTGCGATGCACCTGCTGCTGCCGGTGGCTCCGGGCTGGCCCGGCTGGAACGAGCTGGTTCGCCTGTTGCTGGCGTCGGCTGCCTTCCTCGCGAGCTACATCCTGTTCGCGAGTCCGTTCGCCCGTGGCATCGGGTTCCGCGCATTGGCCGTTGAGTGGAACCTGCCGTTCTTCGGCCGCCGCGGCGGCCCGGGCGGGGGCGGCGGTTGAGCCACCGCGCGTGGACCTCGTTGCTTCCCGCGCTGGCCGGTGCGGCCGGCGCGGCCGCGTTGCAGCACGGACTGCTCTCGGGCGCGCCCGAGTTCGTCCGACTGTCGCTCGCGTTCGTGGTGCTCGTGCTGCTGCCGGGCGCGGGGTGGCTTCGCGCCATTGGCACGCTGCCGCCCGGGGGGGCGTGGCTGGCACCGGGCTGGGCTCTGGGGTTGGGCGTGGTGTGGCTCGCGCTCGGCATCCTGCTCACCCGGCTGGCCTCGCTGCCATTCCCCTCGCTGCTCGCGGGCTCGGCGGCGTGGGCCGCGCTGCCGTGGCTCGCCGCGTTCGCTTGGGCGCCGCGCGAGCGACGGGAGCCGCCGGGGCTCGGGGCGGTCGCGGGGCTGGCGGTGACCGTGGCGGTACTGCTCGCCGCGCTGCACGTGGCGCACACGGGGCCGCCGCTTTCGGTGCTGAGCGATTCGCCCGACCACATCGGCACCATCCGCCGCATGCTCGCCAGCGGCGACGCGTTCCCCTCCGATGCGTTCTTCCGCGACGCCGGGCCCGCGGGCGCGGACCCGCGCAAGGGACTCTGGCACCCGGGTGTCGCGCTCATCTGCACGCTCTCGGGCGCCGACCCGGTGGCAGCGTGGAGCGGGCTGGCCGTGTTGCTCGCCGCACTCTTCGTGATGAACGCAGCGAGTTTCGCGTTCCTGCTCGGCGGGCCGCTGGCCGCGGCCGTGGGCGGCTGGGCGCTGCTGCTCACCTGCGGCGGGGGCCTCGGCGCACCGTACCTCGCCGAGGCGGTGTTCTCGACCAAGCTCGCCGACCAGCTTGCACTCACCACCACCGCCGCGCTGATACGCGACCTGGAGACACGCGACGCGCGCTCGCGAGCCGCCGTGCTGGGGCTCGCACTCGGCACGATCATGACGCACGTCTTCGGCGCGATCCAGTTTGCGATCACGTTCGCTTCCCTGGGTGCGGGGCTGCTGTGGCGAGAACGAGGCGGTTCGCGCCAGCTCCAGCGACTCGTGGTCACGTCGCTGCTGTGCGCGCTGGTGGCGGTGCCCTACGTGGTGTTTCGAGCCGGGCAGGCGTACGCGCCTGTGAACATCATCCACACGCAGTCGCAGGGCATGCTGGAGTTGGCCCCGGGTGTCACGATCATCAGCGTCGGCGCGATGTGGGATTGGATGGGGCCGCTGTGGATCTTGTTCCCGCTGTCATTGCCGCTGTGGGCCCGGGCCGCGAGCACGCCGGCTGCGCTCTATCTGCTGACCACCACGCTCGCCGTGGGCGCGCTCATGTTCCTGCCGCCCGTCGTGGCGCTGTTGGAGCCCAGACTTGGCTACCTGCTCATGCGGCTGCCGTGGCTGCTGCCCGCCTCGGCCGCCGTGGCATTCCTCGTGGTGAGGGCGCGCGACGCGTGGCGCGCGGGGCGCCGCGCGGCTTCGGCCGGCGCGGTGGCACTGCTCGCGGTCGCCCTGGCGGGACCGCTCGCCGATGGCGAGCGAGCACTGGGCTCCGCCGGTGCGAGCGAGCAGGCGCACGCCGCGGCGGGCATCTCACGCTGGGCGGACGCGCTGGCGTGGATGGACCGTGAGCTCCCGGCGGGCACGGTGGTGTTGTCAGATCCCGCCACGAGCTACTCGGTGCCGATGCTCACGCGGCACTGGGTCACCTCGCTCGTGGACCAGCACAGCTCACCCAATGACTCTTTGGCGCTCGAGCGCATCCTCGACGCACGAGACGCACTCGACCCATATGCGTCGTGGGCGCGCACGGCCGAGGTCGTGCGGCGCTGGGGTGCGACGGCGATCGTGCTGAACGGACGCTTCGACGAGCCGCCACTGCTCGACTACTGGGCGCCGAGTGCGGCGTGGTACGAGTCCGCGCGAGCCCGGTTCGAGCGCGAGCCGCAGGCGTTCGAGCGCATCTACCAGCAGGACTCGTTCACCGTGTATACGGTTCACCGCGAAGCCCTCGACTCGCTCGGTGGTGGCGGGATCGCACGTCCGTTTGTGCGCATGGCAGATCCCGACGACCGGCCTCGCAGCATGGGCGCTGGGCTCCCAGAGCTGGTCTCGTTCCGCGCCGCGGCCACCGAAGTCGCGTGCGGGGACACGCTGCATGGGCAACTCGAGTGGCGTGCCCCCTCGCCACTGCCGGCGGGCGCCTACCGCGTGGCACTGCGGTTCGACCGTGCGCTGCCCGCCGACGTGCCGCACGCGCCCGAGGCGGTCTCGAAGGTGTGGCGCAAGCTGGTCGAGAAGCTGCGCGGTGAGCGCTACCGGTTCCGGCAGGACCACATCCCCGTGGCGGGTGCCTACGGCGTGGATCGCTGGGGGGCTGACGAAGTGGTGCGCGACACGTTCGCCGTGGTGGTGCCATTCGACGTGGCCCCGGGGGATTACACGATGAAGGTGGCGATGACGCGGCAGCCGCACTACCCGAACATGCGACTCTTGGACCTCACCAGCGACGACGACTTCCTGGACCGTCTCGAAGTGGGCCGGCTCCAGGTTCGCCGAGACGGGGGGCGCTGATCATGTGCGGCATCAATGGCGTGTTCTGGTACCGGGGCGGAGTGGCCGACGCCGCGCTGGTGCGCGCGCAGGCGCAGGTGCAGCGCCATCGCGGTCCGGACGACTCAGGAGTCTGGGCCGAAGGGCCCGTCGCACTGGGCCACCGCCGGCTCGCGATCGTGGACGTGTCGCCGGGTGGGCATCAGCCCATGGCCAACGAGGACGACAGCGTCCACGTGGTGTTCAACGGCGAACTCTACAACTGGCCGGAGGTCATGCCACAGCTCGCCGCGCGCGGCCATCGCTTCCGCGGCCGCAGCGACACCGAGATGCTGTTGCACCTGTGGGAGGAGCGCGGCGCGGAACTCGTGACCGAGCTGCGCGGAATGTTCGCATTCGCGCTGTACGACTCGAACCGCCGCACACTGCTGCTGGCGCGCGACCGGGTCGGCAAGAAGCCGCTCTACTGGCACGACGACGGCCGGCGCATCGTCTTCGCCAGCGAGCTCAAGTCCCTGCTCGCCGACCCCTCGGTGGCGTGCGAGGCGGACCCTGCGGCGATCGCGGACTACCTCACGTTCCAGTACGTGCCCGCGCCGGGCAGCATCGTGGCCGGCGTGCGCAAGCTGCCCGCCGGGCACCGGCTGGTGTGCGATGCGTCGGGGCCGCGCGTCGAACGTTACTGGGAGCTGCCGTACGAGACCGACCGTTCGATCACGCCCGAGCAGGCAGTGGAGGGCCTGCGCGAGCGACTGCGCGAGGCCGTTCGCGTGCGGCTCATGTCGGATGTGCCTCTCGGTGCGTTCCTCTCGGGCGGTGTGGATTCGAGCGCGGTGGTGGCGTTCATGAGGCAGGTCTCGAGCACGCGCGTGAATACCTATAGCATCGGCTTCGAGGAGGCGGGCTTCAGCGAGCTCGAGCACGCGCGCGCCGTGGCCACGCACCTGGGCACCGAGCACCACGAGCTGGTCGTGCGCCCGCGTGCACTGGAGCTGTTGCCGCGCCTCGTGTGGGGGCTCGACGAGCCGTTCGCCGACGCCTCGATGGTGCCCACATTTCACGTCGCCGAGATGGCGCGGCATCAAGTCACCGTGGCGCTCTCGGGCGACGGTGGCGACGAGGCGTTCGCGGGCTATTCCACTTACCCCTGGGCACGCTCTTACTCGCGCGTGGACGCGCTGCCGCATGCACTCCGCCGCGCGCTGGCGTTCCCGGGCAGGCTGTTATCGGCGGACCACCCGCTCGGGCGGCGGCTGCGCCGCATCGGTATGCGTGCCGTGGACCGCCATCTGGAGGTCATGTCGCACTTCCCGCCGCGCGAGCTTCACGCGATCCTGTCGCCCCAGCTGCGCTCGACCCTGCGTGGGTACGATCCATGGGCGGCTCCGCGCGCGCTCCACGCGAGAGCCGCGCGCGGACTGGGCGACGAGGTCGCGGCGCTCACCGCACTCGACGAACTCACCTACATGACCGACGACGTGCTCGTGAAGGTGGACCGCACCAGCATGCTCAACTCGCTCGAGACTCGCGCGCCGCTCCTCGACCACCATGTGCTGGAGTTCGCGGCGCGGTTGCCGTTCGAGTACAAGCTGCGCGGCGGCGTGAGCAAGTGGGTGCTGCGCGAGGCCGTGCGACCGATGCTGCCGGCGGGCATCCTCGAGCGCGGCAAACAGGGCTTCGGCGTCCCGCTCGACCGCTGGTTCGCGGGCGACTTCGGTCGGCTCGCACGCGAGGTGCTGCTCGACCGCCGCGCGCGAGCTCGCGGCTGGCTGGACCCGGCCGCGGTCGAACGGCTGCTGGCGGGCCGCGACGTGCGGGACGAAGTGCGCGCCAAGCGCGTGTTCACGCTGGTGTGCCTGGAGCTGTGGGCGCAGTGCTATCTCGACCGGCCGCGCGCGAGCACCGCCGCGCCCGCCGACGGGCCGCTTCCACTGCATCCCGCCGTCGCGACCTCCGCCCGGGATGTCGCGTGAGGATCGCCATTCTGATCGGGCACTTCCCTCCAGCGGCGTACGGTGGCGCCGAGTTGCAGGCGGAAGGCTGGGCTCGACGACTCGCACTACGGCACGATGTCACCGTGATCACCCGCGCGGATCACGTGCGTCCCGCGGGGCGCGAGGCGCGGGACGGGTTCGCGATCATCCGCACGCCGGTCTCGCCGGTCCCGGCCTGGCGCACCGTGGCGGACCTGTTCGCCATCGAGCGCGCGCTCGGCTCGATGTCCCCGAGACCGGACGTGCTGCTCTGCTTCCAGACGTTCATCTCGGGGCTCGCGGGCACGCGCGCGGGAGGGCGGCTTGGGATCCCCGCCCTCGTCTGGGTGCGCGGCGAGGCCGAGTACCGGCTGGGGGACTCGCGGGCGCACCGCTGGATCTCGCCGCGTGTGTGGTCGGCGGCGGCGGGCGTGCTGGTGCAGAGCGAGGCCAATCGCACCGGGTTGCTCGCCGAGCTGGAACGGTACGCGCCGGCGCGCGTAGCGCGCCTGAGCGAGCGGCTGGCGGTGGTGGAGAACGGCCTCGACTTACCGGAGGTGTTTCCCCTTCCCGGCGCCGGACCCGTGCTGAGCGTGGGGCGGCTGATCGCGGACAAGGGCATGGACGTCGTGATCGGCGCATGCGCGCGCGTACGCCGCCCGCTCGTGATCGCCGGCGAGGGACCGGAACGCGAGCGGCTCGAGGCGATGGCGCGCGCACTTGGCGCGGACGTGCGTTTCGTCGGGCAAGCGAACCGCGCGGACCTCACCGCGCTGTATTCGGCCGCCAGCGTGGTGGTGCTGGCCGCGCGCCGTGGCGAGGGGCTGCCCAACGTGCTGCTCGAGGCCATGGCCCACGCGCGGCCGGTCGTAGCGACTCCCTGCGCCGGGACGCGCGACCTGCTCGGCGACGCCATGAACGGCCTTCTCGTGCCGATGAGTGACGAGGCAGCGCTCGCCGCAGCACTCACCCGCCTGGCTGCGGACCGCGCGCTCGCCACGCGACTGGCGGCCGCCGGGCGCGCCACCGCCGAGCGGTTCGACTGGGCGTGCGTGGAACCGCGCCTCGAAGCGGCGCTCGCGCGCTGGGGGCGCGCATGAATCGCCCGCAACGGGTGTGCCTGTTCATGGAGTACTTCTATGCGGTGGTGAGCGACGTGCGTGTGCCATTTGCGGGCGGGAGTGAGGTGCAGATGGCGCATCTCGGGCGCGGATTGGTGCGCGAGGGCTTCGGCGTGTCGGTGGTGACCTGCGACTTTGGACAGCCCGACGATCTCGAAGTGGACGGCATGCGGCTGCTGCGCGCCTACCCGCCGCGCTCCGGGCTACCTGTCGTGAGGTTCTTCCACCCGCGGCTCACGCTCGGCATCGGCGCACTTCGTCGCGCCGACGCCGATGTGTACATATGCAAGGGCGCCTCGCTGTGGTCTGGCATCGTGTGCGATGTGGCGCACGCCCTCGGACGACGATTCGTGTGGATTGCGGCACATGACCATGATGTGATGGCTGCGCTGCCGGACGTGCACGGCTGGCGCGACCGGACGTGGGTGAAGCGCGCCATTTCCCGCGCCGACGCCATCGTCACGCAGACCTCGCAACAGCAAGCGCTGCTGCGCGAGTCGTTCGGGCGCGAGAGCACAGTGGTGCCGAACCTGGTGGAGCTTCCGCCCGCGGCTCACGTGGTGGACGCTGCGGGGCCACCGTCGCTGGTGTGGCTCGCGACCTACAAGTCGGCCAAGCGCCCCGACTGGTTCACGCGGTTCGCCGAGCGCCACCCGGACGTGCGCTGCCGCATGGCGGGCACCATTCCGGTGCCACCGCTCACGCACGAGAGCTGGGACGCGGCACGCGAAGTGGCGGCGCGCTGCGCGAACCTCGAGGTGCTGCCCACCATCCCGCATGAGCAGGTGGGGGAGTTCCTGCGCGATGCCACGCTATTCGCGCACAGTTCGCCCGCGGAGGGGTTTCCGAACACGTTCCTCGAGGCATGGGCGCTGGGCCTGCCGTGCGTGACCTCGTTCGACCCCGACGACGTCATCGAAAGAGAGCAGCTGGGAGCCTGCCGTGGCGAATACGCGGCATGGGAGGCGGAAATCGAGCGCCGTATCGCCGACCCCGCGCTGCGAGCGGTCGAGGGTGCGCGCGCACGCGCGCACGCTGAGGCGCACCACTCGCCTGGCGTGATCCATGCGCGGCTCGCGCAGGTGCTGCGAAGCGCCCTCGGTTGACGTCGGCGCCGTCATGCTGCGCGTCGGCGCGCAGCGCCCGAAACACTCAGCGCGGGGCCGAGGTCCCCGGAGTCGCCAGCCAGCCCTCGCGCTCGAGGATGTCGCGCATCGTCGTCCACTCGTAGCGCTCGAACAAGTGTTCGAGCTTGGCCATCACCGTGTGCAGATTCACGTAAGTGATGAACCCGTTCACCGGGTCGAGCGGCAGCCGGCGCGATTCGGGTGTGACCTCTCGCGGATGCAGGTAGAGAGCGAACGGCCGGTGGCGCAGGATGAAGTCGAGCCCGGCGCGGAACACGGGCAGCGGCAGGGCACGCAGGTAGAATCCGCCGCCGACCGGTAGGCGCAGCCCCTGAAGTTCGGCGATCGCCACCGGGAACTCGACCAAGCTGCCCCTCGGATCGTGGAGCCGCAGGTCCTGCCGCGACGGGCGGTAGATGCCCACCGGGGCTCCGGGCGTGCCGTAGAGCTTCACCTTCATGGGGAAGATGCTGCTGTCGTAGAGGTAGCCCTCGTCGCGGAGCACGTCGAGTGCCCACGGGTTCGAACGGTCGATGCTGAATGTGGGTGCGCGGAAGCCGGCCACGGGGAAGTGCCCGAGTGTGGCCTCGACCACGGCGCGGAACTCGCGCAGCTCGGCGCGAAACGAGTCCGGCGTCGCCTTCCACACGGGCCGGTGCGACATGCCGTGGCAGGCCAACTCGTGACCATCGTCCACCATGCGCCGGATCAGGTCCGGGTGCTCCTGCACGACCTCACCCAGCACGAAGAACGTGCAGCGGCAGCCGTGGGTCGCGAGCAGGTCGAGGATAGCCTCGGTGCCCCGCACGACGACGCTCTCCTCGGGACGCGCGTCGCGGACCCGGCTCAGCTCGCTGTGGTGCCAGTCCTCGATATCGAACGAGAACGCGGCCCGATGGGGGAAAGCGGGCATCACGGCCTCCTGCGGTAGACGAGGAACCGGCCAGAGTCGTACACGCTCTCGAAGTGCGCGCTGTCGGCGTCGAGCGCCGCCCACGGCGTGGCGGCCGGGAAGTCGGACGCACGATAGACGATGTAGGCGGGAGCGCCGAGTGCGCGCAGGAGCGCGGCATCCGCCTCGAGCGAGGCGGCGGGCCCGTACAGGTCGGCCATCACCTCGCGGCGTCGGGCGAGTTCATCGCGCGGGAACGCGGCCCGTTCGGCGCGGTGCGGGTGCCCCGCCAGCAGGCGACGCCGCGCGTGCACCAGCAGCAGGTCGCGCGCGTGGTGGTCGAGGAACACGGCATCCACTGGCGTGTTCTCCCGCAGCCAAGTGTACATCGCGCGCTCACTGGTCTCCGGATGCGTCTCCACCGCGGCGAGGGCGGCCGGAACCGAGACGTAGCCGCGCAGGAACAGCACTGAGGGGAGGACGAACAGGATCAGTGCGAGCATTGCCGCCGCCGAGCGCCCGAGCCGGGAACGCCATGCGTGCCAGGCGGCGGGGAAGCTCACGCCGCCCAGGATCGCGATCGGCGAGAAAACCTGCCACACGAACTTGGACTCGTTCCACTCCGGCAGGTGCACGACGAGTGCGAATGCGACCATGCCCGCGGCCCACCAGGCGAGCCACATGCCCGCCGTGCGGCGCTCGGTGAATGCTCGCTGAAACGCCGGCCTCGCGATGAGCAGCGTGACGCCGCATGCGGTGAGCAGCGTCCACGGCATCGGCCAGTCGATGCGCAGGTACCCGTGCTGGACGCCGGAAGGGTCCGGCTGCCAGAGGCGCAGGATGCCGGGGAAATACGGGAGCGTGATGGCCAGGCCCGCCGCCGAGGCGCCGGCGAACGCCAGCGCGCGGCGCGCGTCCACGACGTGCCAGCGAGTGCGTGCGAGCAGCGCGAGGACGAGGGTGCCGCCGATGCCCACGGCCAACGCCGAGAGCCCGACCACGCTGTCGAACAGCATCATGCCGGCGGCGGCTGCTGCGGCCGTCGGCAGCCAGCGCCACACGGGCGGTGCGCCCTCGGGCCGCTCCTCGCTTGCGTCTCCGAACCAGCGGGTACCGGCCCACCACCACACCAGCAACATCAGCCAAGCGTAGCCGAGCGCGGTACCGACCGTGAACGTCTCCCAGGAGCTGACAGGAGGCTCGCGCACCATCACTTGCTGCAGCACCTCGGTGCGGTTCCACGACATGCCGGTGACGATGCGCTTGACCTCGTCGAAGCCGTGCACCTCGCCGCGCAGCGCACGCAGCAGCCACAGCGGCCACAGCGCGAGCGCGCCCGCGTTGAGCCCGGCGAGGAACAGTGGCAGCGCGGCGCGGGCCGCGACGCGGTCGCGCCACACCACCCAGGCGAGTTGCCACACGAGCGCCGCCTGTGCCGCCATCCACAGCACGTTCGCGACCGCGATCGTGGTGAAGGGCCGGGGTTCGGGGCGGACCGAGCTGGCGAGCGCGATGAACAGGTCGTAGAACCAGACGTCGTGGAGCGGCAGGCCCGCGAAACGCGGGTCCTGAGGCGGGATGCCACGTTCGAGGATCTCCCACGCGATGCCCACGTGCACTCTCGAATCGCTGCGTAAGAGAGTGTCGGGGGAGAACAGCATGGGGACGGCCACGAACGCGGTCGCGACCGTGATCCAGCCCCAGGCCGCGCGGTCCGAGGGGGCGTCCTCGGGGGCCCCGCCGCGCCGCGTCAGGGCACGGGCCTCGCCGCCCGCGAATAACAACCAACCACCCACGCCCACCAGCTTCGCAGCGTCGGCGACCGAAAGGCCGCCTTTCACGAGTACCCAGCCCGCGACACTCGCCGCCAGCGGGGATAACGCCACACCCAGCGTCCAACGCGTGAGCGGCGGTGCGCCGGGCAGCAGTAGTCGTGCCAGCGCCATGCCCGGGAACACGCCCAGCCACACGATGCCGGCCACGTCGCCCCACACGCCGGGTGCGAACAGCCCCCCGAGTCCCAGTGCGAACGTGATGGCGACAGCCCCGATGCCAGGGGCGAGCTTCATCCGGCCGGTCCGCGCTCGGGCGGGGTCGCTGCATCACCGAGCAGCCGCGTGAGGTGGGGGAACAGCCGCGCGACGCCGAACGCGGCGAGCACCAGCAGTTGCGGCTCGACCGGGATGCGGTAGCGCGTCTGGGTGAAGAAGAATGCGTAGAACCCCGCCGTGGACAGCACGACCGCCGCGAGCAGCAGGCGGCCGCGCCAGGGCGCCGAGCCGCGCAGGAACCCGAACGCCGCGAGCGCGAGCACGATCGTGAACCACACACCGCCCACCCACAGAACGGCACTCGTGTTAAAGCGGTTCTTCGTGGTGACCCGGTCGGGGATGGGCCGGAAGAAGTGCAGCAGCTCAAACAGGTAGTCGTGCGCGTACTCCACGGGGCGCGCGCGCATCAGGTCCAGTTCGCGACTCGCGAACGCTTGCGGCGGGAGGCCGGTGAACGGCGTGCCGAACGGCATACGGATCCAGCGCCCCTTCGAGATGAGGGTATCCGTGCGCGCGAAGTGGAGCACGGCCTGTGCCTTACCCATGAACGTGCTCGCCTTGCTGCCGCGACTGACCTCGAGCAGATAGGGCGCCGCCAGGGAGCCGGCCACGATGGCCGCGGCCACCAGCGCGCGCGCCAGCGCGACCGGTCGTTGGCGAGCGGCGGCGACAAGCCACGTCAGCACCGCGCACGCCGGCGCGACGAACACCATGTCGGTCAACCAGCCGGCTGCGAGCAGCGCGCCAAGCAGGACCCCTGTGCGCACGCGCGGGTGCTCCGCAAGGTTCCATGCCACCAGCGTGATGCCGAGCAGCAGCGTGGAATAGAGAAGGGTTGGGTAGAGCAGGCCTGCCACGAACACGATCGAGGGCGCCAGCGCCAGCGCCGGTGCCGCCACGGCTCCCGCGGCGCGTCCCCCGATCCGTGTGGCGAGTCGCACGCCCAGCAGCATGTGCACGAGCGAAATCGCGAGTTGGATTGCTCGTGCCACGACGTAGTTCTGCTCGCCGCCCAGCCAGAACGAGAACGCCAGCAGCACCGGGTAGGCCGGCGCACGCACGCTGTTGCCCTCGAGGCTGCCCGAGTGAAGCAGCCGGAGTGCAGCGACTTCGTACTCGTAGGTGTCGGCGAAGTAGATGCGGTTGCCGAGCGTGGCGACGTGGGCGATGCGCACGAGCAAGCCCGCGGCCAGCCAGAGCCAGGGCGAGCCGAGCGCGCGAGCGAGCCCTGAGGACGCGCGGCTCATGAGGCCGGCTCCGGCACCGGCCGTGGGGGCCGCGGGGACAGGGCCGACCACAGCAGTCCGATCAGGCCCGGCAAGAGCGTCACCACCGCGAACCACACCAGCGAGAACGCCGCGCCGCTCGCCGCCCCGGCTCCGAACTTCTGGAACAAGGCCGCGCTCACTTGCTCGCGCAGGCCCAGTCCGCCCAGGGCGACCGGCAGGTTCCCGAGCAGCGTCAACAGCGGCATGCCGAGCAGCAGCATAGGAGAGGCCCCCGGCGCGACGTCGCGTAGGAGCAGCCATGCGGCGGGGAACGTGAACGCGTAGAAGAACACACCCCACAGCACGCTGGCCCTACTCATGCCGCTCCGCAGCAGCCCCTGCGAACGGTCGTTCCATTGCCGCAACTGCTTGCTGAGCGCGGGCAGGAGCCTCGTGGCCGTGCGAAACGCGAGCGGGCTGGCGAGAACCCACAGTCCGGCCGCCGTGAACACGATCAGCGCGACATAGGCGAACAGCAGCGTGCCGCGCCACGCCGGTACCAGCACGAATGCGGGCACGCACAGCAACTCGAGGATGATCACGTCCACGACGCGGTCCCAGACCACGGAGGACAGCGTGGTCGAGCGCGGTGCCTGGACGTGAAGCGCGCGCGCGAACTCGCCGACGCGCCCGGGCGTGACGAGTCCGTAGAACGTGCCCAACAATGTGAGCCGGTAGCTCTGGGTGGCCGCGATGTGGACGCCGCAGCGTCCGAGGATGATGGACCAACGCCGCGCACGGCCGATGTAGGCTGTGAGCGAGAGCGCGAGTCCGACCACCAGCGACTGCGGCCGGACGCGGCCGAGGGCCTCACGCACCTCGCTCAGCGGCACCTGCTGCACGAGCACGAACAGCAGCATGGCCGACACGCCCAACTGGAGGAGTGTGGCCCAGTGGGCGCGCTTCACGGGCGTGCGGCCGGCCGAGGGCGGCCGAGGACCTGCGTCCACGGCGTGGGCGTGCGCACATCCAAGATGTCGAGTCGCGTGCCGTGGAAGCGGCTCGCGAGGCGCGAGGTGACATGCCCCTCGCCGCAGCCCATTTCGAGCACCGAGCGAGGAGTGCCGCAGCGGCCGAGCAGTTCGTCCAGTCCCTGCTCGAATCCAGCCATGAGCCGGCGCACGAAGGGATTCCGGGAGTGGTGCTTGTCGAACACGTTGCCGACGACGATCCCGCCCTCGAGCAGAGGTTCAGGGCTCACGGCCGCCCGCTCCCCGGCGGGCGCGCCTCGAGCCGCTGCAGGCGGGTGTTCACCACGATCTCCTCGAGCAGTCGCCGGTTCATGGCGATCAGGTCCGCGAGCACGCCCAGCGAGATCAGCAGCGTGGCCATGACAGCGAGCGCGCCGGCCACGATCAGCGACTGGATGTGACCGGTCTGGCCCGGGATCGTCAGGTACAGGTAGACGAATCGCAGGAACAGCGCGAGCGAGGCGACCCCGAACAACGCCGCCAGTGTCATGAAGAAGCGCAGCGGGCGGTAGAGCAGGTACACACGCAGCATGGTGCCGAGCGAGCGTGTGATGTAGGAGCCCATGCCGCGGAACAGCCGCGACTCGCGCGTCTTGCGGTTCACACGGATCGGCACGTGCGCGATGGTGATGTTCTTCTGGCTCGCCTGGATGATGGTCTCGAGCGTGTACGTGAACCCCGTGAGCACGGTGAGGCGCAGCGCCGCCTCGCGACTGTAGGCGCGGAACCCCGAGGTGGCGTCCGGCACGTCCGACTGCGACAGCGCCCGCACGACGCTGCTGCCGAGCCGCTGCAGCCACTTCTTGAGCGGTGAGAAGTGCTGGATGGACTGGATCGGGCGGCTGCCCACCACCATGTCGGCGCGGCGTGACAGGATGGGTTCCACGAGCTTGCCGACGTCCGCGCCGACATACTGATTGTCGGCGTCCGTGTTGACGATGATGTCCGCACCCATGTCGAGCGCCTCGCGCAGGCCGCGGTCGAACGCGCGCGCCAGCCCGCGGCGAGCGGGGAAGCGCACCACGCGATGCACGCCCAACTCGCGCGCCAGTTCGCTCGTACGGTCGTCGCTGCCGTCGTCGATCACCAGCAGCTCGATCGCGGACACGCCGGGCAGGCTCTTCGGAAGGTCCGCCAGCGTGATCGGCAGCGTCTCCTGCTCGTTCAGGCAGGGAATCTGGATGACGAGCTTCATGCTGCCCCCGCCACGGCGCGCGCGGGCGAGCGCCACGCTTCGGGGCGCTGGCCGGCGCCGGTGATCCACGCCTCGTGCCACAGCTCCAGTGTCAGCAGAGTCCACAGCTCGCGCGCCCGGTCGCGCCGGCCAGACAGGTGATCGTCCACCGCCGAGCGCACTGCAGCCGGCTCGTACCAGCCGCGCTCGAGGCAGCGCGGAGACAGCAGCGTGTCCGCGAGCAGTTCGCGCAGCGGGCCCCGGAACCAGGGCGAGAGTGGCACGGTGAAGCCGACCTTGGGCCGGTCCACGACCTCGACCGGCAGAAGCTTCCGCGCCAGGCGCTTGAGCAGAACCTTGCCCTCGAGTCCTCGCACCTTGTGGTCCTCCGTGAGCCCCATGGCCCACTCGAT
>CAZADU010000739.1:0-6164 GCA_964483945.1 uncultured bacterium | reverse complement strand
TGAGCAGGGCCGTCGGAGCGGATGGTATGGAGGATCTGTCGCGGACATACCAGACTGTGCAGTGGAAGCCTATCATGACGATGTGATTCAGCCATGGGAATACACATTCCTGTTTGCCAATAGGTCGTCTGGATCCTACAGGCTAGAAATCACGCCTCGGTCCGAGTGCGCCGTGAGTATTCTGGTCGAGACCACGACCCTCGACAGCCAGAAGGTGACGGCCGTTGTGGATAGCACGCTCACCGAGGACGATCGTCAGTACAAGTGGGTCGTGTCATGGCAATGCACTCTTGGAAAGTGCATACCCGAGATTCGGCCGGACTCGGTCGTGGCACCCCGACAACGCGTGAGGTAGGACTCGCGAGCGAATGCAGCGGCCGCTCCTTGCCACCTGACCAGCGCCCGCCCGGTGCTCCCAACGGTGCACCCAATCCGACCACGGGTGCACCGCGGCGTTCACCCGACGCCTGTGCGTGCACGACACGACGGCGTCAAGCCCTTGCGGGCCAACGCTGCGCGAGCACGGCCAACCTGCGGCACGACCACTGCAATGTCTCCGGGTCGAAGCGACTCCCCGGGCTTCAACCACCCGTCGCGGCTTCGCGCCGCGCAGGTGGAACCCATGAAGACGCTGCAGCTGCTGATCCTCGCGACCGCACTCAGCTCCGTCACCGCTTCATTCGCCGAGGCGCACCCGACCACATCGCGCGCGGACCGTCGCCAGACCACACAGCACCTCCGCATCCGCGAAGGCGTGCGCAGCGGACAACTCGCGCCGGGTGAACGCGCACGGCTGCGCGCGGGCCAGCGCCACGTGCGCCGCGTCGAACGGCGCGCCTACTCCAATGGCGTGATTACGCGCCACGAGCGCCGTCACCTCGAACGCGCTCAGGACCTCCAGTCGCGACGCACTATGCGCATGAAGCACAACCGCCGAAGCATCTGACGGCGCAACCGAAGACGTCGTGCCCACCCACAACCGCCAGGGCAAGGAACGGGCGGCATGACGAGCCCCCGGCGGAGCGATTCGCCGGGGGCGATCTGTTGTTCGGCCGGTGCGGGCTCCTGGCCCGCTTCGCTCAGCGCATTCTCAGCAAGTGCAGCGGCTGCTGGTAGACCACCGTGTATCGGGCCGAGCGCCCACTCGCCCCGAGCGGCTCGGTGTACTCGAACCGCAGCGCGCTGGTGGGGTCGGGGATGCCGGTGCGCCACGCCAGCGTGAGCCCGGTTTCGGACAGCCACTCGGAACTGTTCGGCCAGTCGCGCTTGGTCGCACGCGCCTGGTTCGTGACCGGGTCGCGGCCCCAGGCGGCACCCGAGGCCAGGAACGTGCTCACATGTAGCGGCATCCACGCCGGCAGTGGCAGGTGGAGCAGCGCGTGCAGGTCGTCCACCAGCATCAAGTCGGCGCGGCCGAACACACGGCCGGCGCCGGACCACTCGTTGCGGTCGAGCGAACGCACGTTGGGCGCGCCGCCGAAGAAGAACGGGTTCTGCGGCAGCACATCACCATGCAGCCGCCCGTAGCTCGCCTGTGGCACGAACGCGAAGTGCCGGCCCAGCGAGATGTCTCCGCCCACGGCGACGAGCGAGCGCCGGTAGTCGAACGCGCTGCCGAGCTCCGGCGCGCTGGTCCAGTGCCCAGCCTGCAAGCGGAATCGCGTGCCCGGTACCGGCACCTCGCCGGTGAAGCCCAGTTCGTGCACGCGGCCAAACGCGGCGGTGAAATTGGTGTCGAGCTCCTGCGTGCCGATCAACGCCCAGTCCGTGGTGAACGGCAGCGAGGACTCGAGTTGGTCGCGCCACGCCAGCGCTGCCCAGAAGCGGCCGCGGTCCCAGCGTGCGGACGCGCGCCAGCCGTCGCGGCGCAGGTACTGGTGCAAGTCGCCGCCGAACAGGATGGAGGCGAGCGTGGTGACGACCGGGTCGTACGAATCGCGGTCCGCCACTTCGGTCCAGCGCCCCACGTTCGCGCGCAGAGCCAGGCGCGAGCGCGTGCGGCGCATGCGGATCGTGGCGTCCCATCCAGCGTCGCCGATGATGTCCTGCGCACCCGTCGTGTACTGCGCGCGGCCGGTGATGCGCCCCGGAAGAGGCCGCGCCAGCGAAGCGGAGAGTCCCAACTGCGCGCCATCGGCGCGGTTGTAACCGGGCGCGGGCGTGAAGTCGATGGGGACCTTGCGCTTGTCCACGCGGCGCAGTTGCTTGCCCGGCGGCAGTGCGAGTCCCGCGGCGAGTGCGGAGTCGAGCCCGGCGGTGTCCACGGGTGCCGCCATGGCGCCGTACCACGTGTCGGTGGAGTCCGAGAGCCCACGCAGGTACGAGTCGATCGTGCTGTCGGTGGGTGCCTCGCCCGCGGTGCGCGATTGCGGCGGCGGCGACTCGAGTGACGGGTCGCCCGCCGGGCGCGCGCCGGCCACGACCGCGAGAGCCAAGAGCGCTGCTGTCGCCAGCACCGCAACCCGCAGCCCGCGCCTCATGAGCCCTTCTTCCTGCCGGCGCGAATCCGGATGCGATTCGCGTTCTCGGGCCGATCGGAGCTCACGAACAACGAGTCCGGCAGGCCCGAGTTAATCGTGTAATCCGTGAACGACATGCCGAAGTCGAACGATTTTCCGATGCGCGGCATCGGCACGGTCAACTCCATGCGCACGAGTGCCCGCGACAGCACCCAGAACTCTCCCGAGCGCTCGCGCTCGACCACCATGTGCTTGATGCTCTTCAGGAACAGCGGCACGGGCGACTGCCGGAACTCGATCTCCTGGCGCACGATCACGAACTCGCGCGTGTCCACCCACAGCCGGCCCGAGGGTTCGGCCACAGCGAGTGACGAGCGCGGCTCGAAGCGCAGTGTGTAGACCAAGTGGTCGCCCAGCAGCTTGCGGTCCTCGATCGCGAACTTGAAGTTGCGGCGGTTCTCGGGGCGCAACGCGAAGTTCACGATGTTCTCGCCCATGCTGGGCGAGAAGTCCGAGTCCACCATGCCGTCGCCGTCCTTCTCGGGATACTTCTCGTATTGACGAAGTCGCACGGTGCGCACCAAGTCCGGCTTCTTCTTGTAGACCTTCGACACACTCTCGCCGAGCAGCTCCGGCGTGCCCTTGCCGGAGGTGTTGCGCATGACCCGCAATGTGGCGGTGAACGACTGGTCCTTGAGCAGCGAGTCACGCCTGGCCTCGCCCCGGGCCACGCGGTCGAGGATCTCGTTCAACGTGACGCGCGGTGCGCGCACCAGTACCTCGGACACTTCGGTCGTCATGGTGTCCTCGACCGCGAGCGATGGCCCCTGGGCGTGCGTGGGCGGGGCGGCCAGGAGGAACGCGGCCAGCAGGGAGACCAGCAGACCATGGACCCAGAACTGGCGGGCAGCGCGTGGCAGGTCGGGCAGGGGCAAGGGAGGTCCTCGGTTAGGTGCCGGAATGGCAGCCGACGCTATCGGGTGGTGCGGCGCCTCCGCAACAACCCGCGCAAAACGGCCACGGGAGGGCAGCGCAAACCGGCGCGCCACTGGCGGATGCGCGTGTGTTACGCAGCGGGTTGGCCGGACGTTGCATGTCCCGGACCGCTCGGCACGCCGTGTGCGTTATGATGAATGTGCGGAATACTGCGCCACCCCGGCCTCACCCCGGCCGGCGCCTCTCCCAGGAGACTTCCATGCCCGACCGCACCTACCCGACTCGTCCTGAGCCGGGGATTGCCGTACTTGCCGCCGCATTCGCCGTCCTTTCTACGGCGGCCCTCATTCCCGTGGCCCGCGCCGCCGAAGCACCCACCACACCCGACACGCCGCTCATCCTCGCCTATGCGCAGGTGCCAGCGCCGGCGCCGGTCCAGTGGGCGGCCGTTCGCTACGTCCCCGAGCCACAGGCCAAGCCCAAGACGGCCTCGCCCAAGGCCGCGCATCAGGTGAATGGCCGGAGCCAGATCCACGGCGGCGTGTACGACCCCAAGAACGTGCTCGGCAAGCGCGCGGTGGTTGGCATTCGCGGCGGCCCGATGATCACGCGGAACATACAAGTCGGGCTCGCGTTCGACTGGATGTACGACTCCGAGAACCTCACCACCGCCAGCGGCGGCACGAGCATCCCGGGCGGCCAGCCCATCGCGGTCACACAGGTGATCTCGCGTGCGTCGCTGCACCAGATCCCGCTCATGGCGTACGCGCAGTTCGAAGGCTGGGGCCTGCTGTGGCTCGTCCCCTACGTCGGCGCGGGTGGCGGATACCAGTTCATGGTCATCACGGCTGACGATTACGCCGCCAACCAGCACTTCGATGCCACGCTCGGCGGCTGGGCCTGGCAGACGTGGGCCGGCGTGGGCGTGCCGATGGGCAACCGCGTGCGGCTGACGGGTGAGCTGTTCCTGCACGGCGGCGACGTCGCGCGCACCAAGACCGACGCGATCACCGGTGTCACATTCCGCGAGACGGCGCCCACGGACGGCTTGGGCGCGCGCTTCGGTCTGTCCTGGGGGATGTAAGGCTGGTTTGAGCGCTTTCGCGGCCTCCGGCCGCGGCGAACTCGCAGCATCGCAGACGGCCCCGGTGCCTGAACGGCCCCGGGGCCGTTCGCTTGTGCGTGCTTCGGTGCGTGCTTCGCCCGTCCGGCTCGACGTTCGCGAATGGTCCGCGCTACGCTCCGGGGACCATGCCGCGACGCTCCCCTCGTTCCCGCCGTAAGACCGCCGGCGCCAAGCTGCCGCAGAAGGCTCGCGTGCGCTCGGCCCCGGGCAGTTCGCGCCCCGCGGGCGCGGCCAGCACACCGCGCGGCGCGCACGCCAAGAAAGGCGCGCGCGGCAGCGTGGCGTCAGCGAAGAAGCCCGCGCGCAAGAAGTCCGTGCGTGCCACACGACCCGCGAGCCGGCAGCGGTTCGCAGCGCCCGACCCGGTTCGCGTGCACGCGCTCCTGGAAGGCCTGCGAGAGCTCTACCCCGACGCGCGCTGCGCGCTCGACTACCGCACGCCGCTCGAACTACTGATCGCCACCATCCTGTCCGCACAGTGCACCGACGAGCGCGTCAACAAGGTCACACCCGCGCTGTTTGCCACCTACAAAGACGCCGCCGCGTTCGCCGCGGCCGACCAGGTCGAGCTGGAAAAAGCCGTGCACTCCGCCGGGTTCTTCCGCAACAAGGCCAAAGCCATCCGTGAAGCATGCGCCGATATCGCCACCCAGCACGGCGGTCAGGTCCCGCGTACGCTCGGGGAGTTGACCGCGCTGCGTGGCGTGGGCCGCAAGACCGCCAACGTCGTGCTCGGAAACGCCTACGGCATCGCCTCCGGCATCGTGGTGGACACGCACGTCGGCCGGCTCGCGCAGCGCATGGGACTCACTCACGAGTCCGACGCGGTCAAGATCGAGTTCGCGCTCATGCCGCTCGTGCCGCGCGAGTCGTGGACACTGTTCTCGCATTGGCTGATTCTGCACGGCCGCGCCGTGTGCAACGCGCGCAAGCCGGCGTGCAGCGCCTGCCCGGTGGCGGGGCACTGCCCGCGCATCGGTGTGACCGTCTCGGCATGAAGCGGCATGCGCTTGCCACACTCGTGTTGCTCGCCGCAATGCTTGCGGCTGCTCCTGCGCGCGCCGAGGCCCCGCCGCTGCCGCCGGCACTGTGGGGCGACGACGGCGTGGCCACCACCGATGACGCGCGCGCGTTTCGAGTGAACCCGGCGGCGATCGGTCAGCGCTACCCGTCGGAATGGTGGCTCGGCTACTCGCACAGCACCACGAACCAGGAGGGCTACACGGCGCTCGCCACCTGGAAGCGGCTGGGTTTCAGCTACTTGCGTGACGCCTCTCGCGACCAGCGCTTTGGCTTCGGATTCTCGATCGGGAGCGAGCAGGCGCGTCTGGGCTGGGTGAGCGAACTGCGCATGGCCGCTTCGCCGCAGACCGAGCGCGATGTGGACAATCGCGTCGGCTGGCTGGTGCGTCCCTCGCCGTGGCTGTCGTTGGGCGCCGACCTGCAGCACGTGACCGAGCCGGAATACCGCGGCGAGCGCCTGCCGCGCACGTACACGGTCGGGCTGGGCTTGCGTCCGCTGGCGTTCTCGCGCGAGCGCGCGCACACGGCGGGCGTGCGGCTCACGCTGTTGGGCGAGGTCGTGCTGGCCGAGGGCGCTCCCAATGAAGCAGCCCGCGTACGCGCCCGACGGGCGGCGGATC
>CAZADU010000738.1:0-4290 GCA_964483945.1 uncultured bacterium | reverse complement strand
GCACGAGGGTCAGATCGAGCTGGACTCGCGGCCGGGTCGCACGGAGTTTCGCGTGATCCTGCCCCGGGCTTGACGCACGCTACCGCCAAGGAGAGGGGAGGACTTAAGTGCCGAAGTACCTGATCGAAGTGCCGCACGCTTCGGATGCGGTGGAGTGTTCGCGGGCCGTGCATGTCTTCATGACGACCGGATCGCATTTCCTGAGCAACGCGGAGTGGGGCTGCAAGGATGGCGTACACAGCGCGTGGATGATCGTGGAGGTGGACAGCAAGGCCGAAGCCATGGGCATCGTGCCGCCGGCATTCCGGTCCGGGTCGCGCGTCGTGGAACTCAACCGGTTCGCGCTGCAGAAGATCGAGGCCTTCCTGCGCGATCACCCCAAGGATGAGGGCACGAGTGGCCAGTAAGCCGGTCATCCTGACCGTGGACGACGATCGCGAGGTCCTGAGCGCGATCGAACGCGACTTGCGGCGGCGCTATGCCGATCGCTACCGCATCCTCACGGCCACGTCGGGCCGCGAGGCGCTGGAGACCCTGGCGCAATTGCGCAAGAAGGCCGGCGCGGTCGCGCTGTTGCTCGTAGACCAGCGCATGCCGGGGATGACCGGAATCGAGTTCCTGCGCGAGGCGCGTCCGCTCTGTCCAGACGCGATCCGTGTGCTGCTGACCGCCTATGCGGACACGCAGGCGGCGATCTCCGCCATCAACGAGGTCGGGCTGCATCACTACCTGATGAAGCCGTGGGACCCGCCGGAGGAGCGCCTCTACCCGGTGCTCGACGACCTGCTCTCGGCATGGATCGCCCAGTATCGCCCGCCCTTCGAGGGCATCCGCGTCGTCGGCTCGCGCTGGTCTCCGCAGAGTTATGCCGCGCGCGACTTCCTGGCGCGCAACCAGGTGCCCTACCAGTGGATCGACCTCGACGAGGACGCCCCCACGCGAGAACTGGTCGTCTCATTGGTGGGGGAGTCCCCGCGCCTGCCGGTCGTGCTGTTCCCCGACGGCAGTCACCTGATCTCGCCGAACTCCGCCGAGCTGGCGGCGAAGGCGGGCCTGCACACGCTCGCCACCCGGCCGTTCTACGACGTGGTCATCATCGGAGGTGGCCCGGCCGGGCTGGCGAACGCCGTCTACGCCGCCTCCGAGGGACTGAAGGCACTGCTGGTCGAACAGCACGCGCCCGGTGGACAGGCCGGCAGCAGCTCCATGATCGAGAACTACCTCGGGTTCCCGGGCGGGCTCACCGGCGCCGATCTCGCGCAGCGGGCCGCGGCACAGGCGAGGCGCTTCGGGGCCGAGATGCTGATCGGCCAGACGGCGGTGGGCCTGAGACGTGAGGACCCCTACCGCATCGTCACCCTCGCCGACGGCTCCGAGGTGTCATGCCACGCGCTGGTGCTGGCCACCGGCATGAGCGTTCGCGAGTTGGAAGTGCCCGGTGTCGCCCCGCTGGTCGGCACGGGCGTGTACTACGGCGCGGCACCGTCGGAGGCCGCACTCTATAGAGGGCAGGATGTCGCGGTCGTGGGCGGTGCGAACTCCGCTGGCCAGGGCGCGCTGTACTTCTCGCGCTACGCGCGGAGCGTGACCATCCTGGTCCGCGCGCCTTCGTTGAGCCCGAGAATGTCCAAGTACCTCGTGGACCGCATCGAGGCCACCCCCAACATCCGCGTGCTCACCCGCGTGGAGTTGACTGAGGTGCGCGGGGAGGGCCGGCTGGACCAGATCTGCCTGCGCGGCGCCGACACGGGGGAGATGCAAGCCCTCGATGTACGGGCGCTGTTCGTGTTCATCGGCGTAGCGCCGCGCACTGAGGGATTCGCGCACTTTGTGGACCTGGACCCCAAGGGCTTCATCCTCACCGGCCCGGATCTGCCGCAGCCACTGCGGGACTGGCCGCTCGAGCGCGGCCCGATGATGTTCGAGACCAACGTCCCCGGCGTGTTCGCCGCCGGCGACGTGCGCTCGGGTGCCAATCGCCGCATCGCCTCGGCGGTCGGCGAGGGTTCGGCTGCGATCTACTCGGTCCACCGCTATCTGCTGTCGGTCTGAAGGGTCGCATGACGCAGTTCCGCGTGCAGCCAGCGCGGATTGACGCGTTCACGGCCGGCTCCTAGTCTCCCCGCTCGATCTTGAACCCCGCAGCGGCTGTTTGCAGCCGGCTGGAAGCGGCGGCTTTCACAGGTTCCACGCCACTAGGAGTTGCCATGAGACTCGACCGTACGTGCCTGTTCGCCATCGTCCTCACCTCGGCAGTGCTCGCCTTCGTCTCACCGGCCTCGGCCCAGGTGGACTCGTCCAAGGTCGCCACGACGCCAGAGGTCGTGGTCCCGGTCGAACCCAAGGGGATGCAGCACCTGGCCGGCGGCTACCTCGTCGGCTCCTTCCCGCAGGGTGACTGGGGGAAGATCGCCGGATTCGGCCTCGCGGCGGATGGCTCCGACGTCGTCAGGGCCGCGGGCAAGTCGCTCGGGATCCGTTCGAGCATGGGCTTGCTCTACAACTTCTCGCGCACCGTCGACGTGCCGGGCTCGAACCTCGGTGCCAACGACAAACTTTCGATCGAGACCAAGAACTGGAGCTTGTTCTTCGGGATCGGGCCCGAGCTGTCCATGCCGAACCAGAATGTGACGCCGTTCATATTCGGCACGGTCGGCTTCGACACCTACTGGACCGGCAGTGAGCTCTCCGGCACGGCCGGCGGGTCCGCCTATTCCGCCCAGCATGGCGATTCACGGATCGCATTCGCCTGGGGCGCCGGCTTCGGCATTCGCCGGCAGCTGGCGCCGGGCTACCAGATGGAGCTGAGCGCCGAGTACCGTTCGGGCACCGACCACCAGTACCTGCGCCCGGAGGACGTGACGTCCAGCGGCGGGGTGGTGACCGCCGACCGAACGGCCCACAAGTCGGACCAGATCCTGATCCGTCTCGGAACCGTGCTGGGCGGGTGGGCGGACTAGTCCGTGAGCGATTGAATAGTCTGGGTACCGTTCACCCGTCGTCGTTGAGGCCGTCCCAACCGCTTCCCTAGGAGGTGCTCGTGATGCGTCGGACAAGACTCATCGGTACGCTGATGACGGTTGCCTCGTTCGGGCTCTGTCTCTTCGTGTTGTCCTGTGCGACCGGCCAGCAGGCCACGACCGCCGCGGCAAAGCAGGATCCGGTCGTTCGCGGCCGCTACCTGGTCACGATCATGAGCTGCAACGACTGCCACACACCCGGCTACTTCTATGGAGCGCCGGACACGACGAGACTGCTCGCGGGAAGCGATCTGGGCTGGGTCGGCCCCTGGGGTGTCGTGCACGCGCGCAACCTGACGCCCGACTCGACGACGGGCATCGGCAACTGGACGATCGAGCAGATCGTGACCGCACTTCGCACCGGGAACACGCCAGATGGCGCGCAACTGGCCCCGATCATGCCGTGGATGAACTATGCAGACATCCTGGACCAGGACGATGCCGTCGCCATCGCGTCGTACCTGAAGAGCCTGCCGCCGGTGACGCACAAGAACCTCGACCGGATCGCACCCGATCAGAAGCCGACAGGTGCGCTGATCTTCATGCCGCCGCCGCCGGAGTGGGACGTTCCTCCGGGCAGCACGCCGGGCGCCACTCACTGACGATCTGAGAGCTTGGGGGGAGGGGACGCGCACGGCGAGCCGTTGCGGACCTTCCCCTCAAGCGCAGGCGGGGCTGCTCATGGACTGGCCGGGTCAGTGCCTCAGGCGGTCCCGCGCAGCCATCAGCGACTCGATGGCGTCCGCAAGGTGCTCGTCGGTGATGTGATGCGCACCGCGCTCCACGCGCATTCGTTGCGCCGCCATGAGCACGTCCACCGCACGGAAGCCTTCCGGCGTCTCGAACTTGTAGCAGGCGAGTTCGAGCTTGAGGCCATTGGAATCCTGAAAGTAGATCGAGTCCATGAAACCGCGATCGCGCTGCAGGAAGTCAATCGCACGCTCGCGCAGCCGCTCCGGGACCTGGCTGAAGGTGGCGCGTGAGACGCTGAAGGCGAGATGCTCCACGCAGCCGATGTCACGCGGGGCGGGCCGCCGGGCGTCACTTCGCTCCTCGTTCGTGAACACCGTGAGCAAGCGCCCGTCGCCGGGATCGAAGTAGAGATGGTTCTCGTCGGGTTTTCCGAGATTGGGTTGCTCGAGCACGAACGGCATGCCGAGCACGCCCTCCCAGAAGTCGATGGACGTCTGCCGGTCAGCGCCGACCATCGTGATGTGGTGGGCGCCCTGGCTCTGAAGCTTGCGCATTGCGCCTGGACTCTTTCACAGCC
>CAZADU010000737.1:0-2780 GCA_964483945.1 uncultured bacterium | reverse complement strand
GGAAGTGCACGTCGTCGGCCACGTCGGCCGCATTGCGGTTCCACGTCTCGTTCGTCCAACCCATGCTGAACTTCGCACTGCGCTTCAAGGCGCCCGCGTCCCCGTCCTGCCACACCCGCGCGTCGAGTTGATAGGCACCCGCCGGCTGCGCTGACAAATCGAACTTCACAGCCGCGTGCATGAACCGCCCGCCGGCCGCCGTGCTCTCGGCCTGGGCCACGACCGCGCCGGCGCGGTCCAGCGCCCGCACCACCCAGTGCCACGGCCGCTCGTCGCCTGCACGGGAACGCGCCGTGAACGCCGCTTCCAGCTGGCTGGCATAGAGCCCATAGAGCCGGTCCGGGTTCGGGACGCGAGCCTGACCGTCGCGCACGAACGCCATCCCCGGTGAGCGCCCCGCCACCGGCCAGACGAACTCGAGGTCCGACAGATCACGCCCCGCCTGCGGCTTGGGCACCTCGATCTCGCCGCGGATCTCGGTACGCTGCGTGCGTGTCTTCGCCGAATAGGCGAGCCCGGGGCGATGCGAGAACAGGTCCTCCAACCGCGCGTCGATGCGGCACGTGCCCGGCACGACCGGGAACCGAAACACCAGTACGCGCCCCTGCCCCAACAGCGTATCCCCCGCGCTGATCGAGAACTGCTGGACGGACTCGACCGGCGTGCCCTTCGAGCGCGAGCGCACGGAGACCGCGGCGCGCAGCATCGCGTTGCCACGCTCGTCGAGGGCCAGTGCGCGCAGCGTCGCGGGCGGCACGCGCAGGTAGACCTCGAGGTGATGGCCGGACGAGTCCGGGAATGCCGCGGCGTCGCACGATAAGCCCGTGCGCCCGCCGAGTCGCCAGGGCGGTGGGCCCTCCAAGCGCTCCACCGCGGCCGCCGAACCGGCGAGTCCCAGCAGCAGTACCAGCCCAGCAATCCGAGAAACACGACGGCGCGCCCCCGTGTGGGGGCGCGCCGTCGCGAACTGGGAGACACCGCGCGAGACTTGAGGCATGGGGCCCGTGCCCGTGATCAGAACTCGAAGCGGAGCGAGACGCGATGTGACGCGCCGAGGTCCAGCATGTCCGTGTACGAATAGTCGACGTCCGCCATGCCGGCCACCGACACCGGGAAGTGAAAGCCAGCGCCGCCCGCCACGCCTTCGCTGTCGTGATTGAACGAGTAGCCACCTCGCAGGAACACATACTTGCGGAACGTGTACTCGGCGCCGAGGGCGAAGCGCTCGGCATTGTCCGGCGGGTGCGAGAACTCGAACGAGCCGACGAGCCTCTGGTCCGCTGTCTTCAGCAGGTCGGCCGTCGTGCCGACGCGGAAGATGGACGGGATGCGAGCCTCGCGGTCGATGAACTTCTCGGTCGAGCCGATGTTCTGGATCGCCATCCCGATCCTCATGCCGGCGGCACCCACGTCATACAGCGTTCCGATGTCCATCGAGAACGTCTGCTGCGTCAGGTCCGCGAGCCCGGTGTGCACCATGCTCGCGGTGACCCCGGCGCTGAACTTGTCGGTGAACGACCGGGCGTAGGTCACCCCCGCCGCGAGCATGCCCGCGTCGAATGTCTGGCCCGTCCCGTTCGGCTGGAACGCCGTCGTCACCTCCATCGGCTGCATGGTCAGGGCGCGAGCATGCACGGCGAATGCGCCCGGGATCTTCTTCATGTGGAACACGTAGCCGACCTGCTCGAAGGACAGCTCCGCAGGCCACGTCGCGTGGTTGAGCGACAGCTGCGACTTGTCCGGGTCGATGCGGGCGATGCCCGCCGCGTTCCAGAACACAGCCGAAGCCTCGTCGGCCATGGCGACGTAGGCTCCGCCCATGGCGGCCGCGCGAGCGCCCACCGGGATCTTCAGGAACTGCCCCCCGAACGTGCCGACCTTCTCGAAGATCTCGGCCTGCGCGAGACCCGGCCACAACAGCGCGGCGACACCGGCCAGCGCGATCAGTCTCTTCACGGTTCCTCCTCCTCCTTGCTTCATCACGATCAGCGGATGATGACGAATTTGCCGCGCTCGGTGCCCCGGCTCGACTCGACGGTGAACAAGTAGATGCCGCTCACCACGTCCTGCCCGTTACGCGAGATCAGGTCCCAGCGTGCCTGACCGTCACTGGTCGTGTCCTGTTGCCGGGTCACGTTCGTATGCGCCTTTCCCTGACTGTCGATCACGGTCGAGGTACGCGTCGAAGCATCCACCGCGTCCTCCGACTTGAGCGTGTTCACGAGGTCGCCGGAGAGCGTGAAGATCTTGATGCTCCAGCGCCCCGAAGGCAGACCCAGGAAGTCGATGTGCGTGCCGGTGGGGTCGAATCCATTCGGCGTCAGGTCCCAGGCCGACGGACGGTCCGGAATCGAGCGCAGTCCGCGATACGGGTTGGGCACCGCCCAGACGGCCTTGTTCAGCGACGCGCTGCCCTGCGGCACGATGCCCTCGGCCTCGACGGCGGAACGGCGGCCCACCAACTCCACACGAGTCTGGCCCGCTCCCGTCGAGTCCTTGCCGGTGACCGAGTAAAAGTAGAGGAATCCGTTCTTCACACCGCGGTCGACGTAGCGGTAGCGTCCGACCGGGAAGAAGGCGCGTTCCTCGAACGCCGCGGACGAACCCAGCGTGAGCCCCCGGGCCACGACAGCCTTACCTTCAGCGTCGCGCACGGTATCCACCGTCGCGTCCGGGCGGATGATGTCGCCGCTCTGCGGGTCCCAGAGGTCGCCGCGCTCAAGGCAGATCTCCATGAAGTCCTGCCTCTGCGGGATGTACACCTTGGGGCAGACCTCGAT
>CAZADU010000736.1:0-1929 GCA_964483945.1 uncultured bacterium | reverse complement strand
AGCGAAAAGTCGCGAGCGTGCCTTTCGTGCGCAAGCGTGCAGCGGCTCGTGAGAAGGCTGTGCCATTTCGGCACCCCCGCGCACGGATACTATCCGCATGTGCTTCGGTCGCAACGCTACGACCGAGGTCGGGTCCTCCGGCTCAGCGGTACAGCGACTTGTCGGTGGGCGATACCTGCGCCTTCCAGCGCAGCGCGGTGCCGTACTCGGGCAGGTCGTGCGGCGCCTCGGCGAGGAACACACCGAGGCACGAGATCAGGATGACCCATACGATCAGGATGTGCTGCGGCGGCACCGCGCTCGGGTTGAGCATCATGAGCGCGGGGATGGCATTGACGATGCCCGCCGACGTCATGGAGCCGGCGGCCGATGCGGCCGACTGCATGGCGTTGTTCTCGAGGATTGTGAACGGCTCCAGCCGGAACATCTTCGTGAGCGTCTGGAAGATGGCGTACGCCAGGATGCACGACGTGATCGCCACGCCCATGCTCCAACCGGCCTTGAGTCCCACGTACACGTTGGACAGGCACATGACCGCGCCGAGCACCATGCCCATTGCCACCGCCCGCACCGTCGCCTGCTTGAGCTTGTCCCCCTGGTAGACGTTCTCGAACCAGTACCGCTCCTTCTCTTCGGGTGTGAGCGGGACCGCAGGATCGGCGGGAGTCGTCACGGTGGCCACAGGGCGCCCTCGGGTGGATCATCGGTGGTGGACGGACACAGGACTGGGAATCCCGCAGAGGTTGCGCGAGGCCGCCCCGGCGCTCAAGCGAAAAGTCGCGAGCGTGCCTTTCGTGCGCAAGCGTGCAGCGGCTCGTGAGAAGGCTGTGCCATTTCGGCACCCCCGCGCACGGATACTATCCTCATGTGCTTCGGTCGCAACGCTCCGACCGAGGCCGGTCGCTCCAGATCAGCGGTACAGGGACTTGTCGGTGGGCGAGCCCTGCGCCTTCCAGCGCAGCGCGGTGCCGTACTCGGGCAGGTCGTGCGGCGCCTCGGCGAGGAACAGGCGCAGCCCGTCGTTGAACCGCGATAGCCGCGCCGCGTTCGGCTCGACGCCGAGGGATTCGCGCCGGAGCGACAGCGCCTGGAAGCGAGCGTCGTGCAGCGCCGAGCCGGCCACGAGTGCGGCGATGGCGTCCCAGCGAGTGGCAGCGGCATCCATCGCCAGCGCGGCGCGATCGCGGCGCGCCAGACGCGCGGCCTCGCGCGCCCCAGCGACCGCCTCGCGCACCGCGACCGACTGCGTGACGTAGAGATCGGGAACAGGTGCGACAGCCTTCTGAGGCGTGGGGGTGAGCGCCTTGCTCGCATCCGTGGTGAAGCCGTGCATCAGCGCCGACGGCGTCCCCTTTGGCGTCAGCAGCTTGCCCGCCTCGGGGCCGAGCGTGCCCACCGGCTCCATCACCACCGCGAGCGGTGAGGCATCGCCTACGGTGATGCGAACCGGCTCGTAACCCACGCGCAGCACGCTCAGCTGGTCGCCCCGCTCGAGTCGCGACAGGCAGAACGAGCCGTCGGGTCCGGTGCGGGAGGTCCGCGTGACGTCGTTGACCACCATCACCTGCGCGCCCGAGACCGCGCGGCCGCGTGAATCGCGCACCGTGCCGCAAGGGGCGAGTGGCTCGGCGCTGGCGCTCAACTGCTCCTTCTCCTCGGCGCGCGTACCGGACGTTCGCACGGCCCCCTCGGTCGGCGCGAGTGCGGCCTTGGCCGCGGGAGCCTCGTTCGACGTGGTCACCGGCGCGGCTGGCGGTGCGGGAGGACGCACGGGGACGTACTCACCGCTCTCGTTGCGTCGCAGCTCTTGCATACGCGCGGCGTCTGGCCGCGCATCGGCCGGCGGCGCAACAGCTCGTGGCGCAGCAGCTGGGTCAGGCATCGCCTCTGCGGCTGGCGCGGGCCGGGCGTCGTCCGCCCGCGGAACCG
>CAZADU010000735.1:0-5114 GCA_964483945.1 uncultured bacterium | reverse complement strand
CTCTACGACCACCTCTGGGAGGACTGACCCCGGGTTTCGCGCCACCGCTGTCCTGCGCGTCCTGGGCCCGATCAGCATGATTTGGCGTATCGGCATCTTCATCTGGATCTCCGCCACGATGGTCGTGGCGCTCTTGCAGGCACCGCTCGTTCCGGTGCTGCACGAGACCACGCGCGTGCTCTACTTCCACATCCCTGCCGCGTGGGTGACGGTGGTCGCGCTGGGCTGGTCCATGCTCCACAGTGCGCTTTACCTGTGGAAGCGCGATCTGCATCACGACGACCACGCGGCCGCGGCGGCCGAACTGGGGCTGCTGTTCTGCGTCGGCGCCACGGTGTCGGGTTCGCTGTGGGCGAAGGCGATGTGGGGCTCGTATTGGAACTGGGACCCGCGTGAGACCAGTATCTTCTTCATCCTGCTGCTCTACGGCGCGTATCTTGCGCTCCGCGGCAGCATCGAAGAAGAGGAGAAGCGGGCACGGCTGTCCGCCGTGTACTCCATCGCGGCCTTCGTCGCCGTGCCGCCGCTCGTCTTCGTGGTTCCACGCATCTATTCCACGCTGCACCCCGATCCCATCATCAACTCCACCGGCAAGGTCGACATGGACCCCATAATCCGCACGGGGTTCCTGTTCATGCTCGCCGGGTTCACGTTCCTCTATGTCTGGCTGCAGATGCTGCGCGTGCGCGTGTCCCGGCTCGAGCGGCGACTGCTGAGCTGAGCCAAAGGACCCGATATGGACCGCAACTGGGTGGTACTCGGCGTCTCCCTTCTCGTGTGGGGCCTGCTGTTCGGCTGGATCCTGCGCGTGGAGAAGCGCCTTAACGACATGGAGCGCCGATGAACGTCAAGGTCATTGTCGCCATCGTATTGCTGGCCGTGGCCGCCACCGTGGGCGTGAGCAGCTTCAAGCGCACGATGACGCCCTACATCGGTTTCGCCGAGGCTCGCAGTGCCAGTGGGTTGGTACAGGTGAACGGCAAGCTCGCCGACAAGGATTACATCCTGAAGGCCGAAGAGCAGTTCCTGAGCTTCAACCTGAAGGACGAGCATGGTGACGTCATGCCGGTCGAGTACCGTGGCGTGATCCCGGGCAATTTCGACCAGGCCGTGAGCGTGGTGGCCATCGGCAAGTTCGCCGGCGACCACTTCGAGGCGGAGCAGCTGCTCGTGAAATGCCCCTCCAAGTACCAGGCCGAGGCCGAGAACGCGGCCAAGAGCGTGAAGTCGTGAACCGTACCGCGCTGACGACGACGCTGTCGCTCATCGTGCCGGCACTGCTGCTGGGCAGCGGGCTTGTGGCCACGGGTGCGCTCAATTGGGGGCAGGTCGCGTGCTGGCTCGCGTTCCTGAGTTCGCTTGTGGCCGCCTTCGCGTGGTTCGCCGCACTGCTTGGGCGGCCGGCCGCGGCCGGAGTGGCTCGGGCGGCGTTCCGCGTGCAGTGGCTCGCGCTGCTCGGCGGTGCGGCATGCCTGTGGTGGATCCTGTTCAGCCACCAGTTCCAGTATCAGTACGTGCACGACTACTCGTCGCGCGACATGCCCGGCTACTACGTCTACGCCGCGTTCTGGGGCGGGCAAGAGGGCACGTTCCTGCTGTGGGCACTGCTCAGCACGTCGCTCGGCCTGGTGCTCATGCGCGTGCGCAACGCGCTGACGGAACCCGCGATGTTCTTCATGAACATGCCCATCCTGCTGCTCACGCTCGTGGGCGTCGTGCGCGGGCCGTTCATGGCGAGCAAGCAGGCCTACACCGACGGCGTCGGCCTGAATCCGCTGCTTCAAGACTGGTGGATGACGATTCACCCGCCGGTGCTGTTCATCGGCTTCTCGTCGTTCGTGGTGCCGTTCGCGATCGCCTGTGCCGCACTGCTCAAGCGCGACTACGACGGCTGGGTCAAGCCCGTGCTGCCGTGGGCCGTGTTCTCCACCGCCATCCAGGCCACCGGGTTCATCATGGGCGGAGTGTGGGCCTACAAGGTGCTGGGCTGGGGCGGCTACTGGGGCTGGGACCCGGTCGAGAACGGCTCGCTGATCCCGTGGCTGGCCAACATCGCACTGGTGCACGGTCTGCTCGTGCAGCGCGTCACGGGGTCGCTGCGGCGCACGAACTTCTTCCTCGCCATCCTGAGTTATGTGCTCGTGCTGTACGCCTCGTTCCTCACGCGCAGCGGCGTGCTCGCCGACTTCTCGGTGCACTCGTTCGCGGCCAACGACGACTGGAAGCTGCCGTTCGGGCTGGGTGGATTCCTCGTCGGCATGATCGCGCTCGCTGCGGTCACTGGATTCGGCCTGCTGCTGTCGCGGCTGCGGGAGATTCCCAAGGCGGTCGAACAGCTGGGGGCGTTCTCGCGCGAGTCGTTCATGTGGCTCGGCCAGCTCGTGTTCATGCTCATGTGCGCGCTGGTCGCCATCGGCATGAGCGCACCGCTCATCACGCGGCTGTTCGGTCCGCCGAGCAATGTGCAGACGAGCTACTACAACCTCGTCAACGCCCCGCTGGCGATCGCCATGGGCCTGCTGCTCGGGATCGCACCGCTGTTGCGCTGGCGTCAGCACGAGCCAGGGGCATTCGTTCGCGCGGCCGTGCCGGGCATGGTGTTCGCGCTGGTGGGGGGTGCGGTCAGCTTCTGGGCGGGAGTGCGCGACCCCATGCCGGCCGCCATCGTCTTCGCCATGTGTTTCGCACTTGCCTCGAACTTCATGGTAACGCTGCGCGGGTTCAAGGCCGGCTGGAAGCACGGTGCGGCTTTCCTGGGCCACATGGGCGCGTCGATCATGCTGATCGGCGTGATCGCCTCGAGCGGCTACGGACTCGACGTGCAGCTGCAGCTGCCACGCGGCGAGGCCCGCAAGGCACTGGGCTACGACATGGTGTTCCAGGGCATGCAGATCGACAAGGACGGCAAAGACCACGCGATCATCGCGGTGGACGCCCCCGAGCGGAAGTTCACGGCGAACGCGAAGTTCTACTGGAGCGAATACAACCAGGGCTACATGAAGAAGCCGCACATCGAGCGTTTCTGGTCGCACGACATCTACATCTCCCCACTCGAGATGGTGGGCGGCCGCGACGAGGGCGGCACGTGGTTCGATCCCGGCGAGACCAAGGAAGCCGGGGCCATGAAGTTCACGTTCCAGGGCTTCGTGCCGGAGACGGGCGAGGGACGCATGAAGCTCACCGCGTTGATCGTCGCTGACATCGGCGGCCGAACAGTGCCGCTGCGGCCGACGTTCGAAGTGAACATGGCCGACAGCAAGCGCACCGTCACGCCCGCCTACCTGCCCAGCGGTGGCACGATCTCGATCATCTCGGGCGATCCCCAGACCGGCCGTGCGCTGCTGGCGCTGCCAGGCGAGGAGCGCGCGAAGGAGAGCGAGACGCTGGCGGTCGAGGTGAGCACGAAGCCGTTCATCAACCTGGTGTGGCTGGGCGCGGTGGTCATGCTGGCAAGCGCGTTTATGTCCATGGCGAGGCGTGCGATGGACTTGAAGCGGGAACCGGTCAAGGCCGCCTGACGCCGGAGCCTGCGAGGCACACCCAAGCGCCGCTTCGCGATTGCGCGGGGCGGCGTTTCGCTTGGGGCTGAATGATGTTGTCCTGCTGCCCATCTGTGCAGTAGAATGAGTTCGGTGCCATACCCCAACCATGTTCGAATCCCTCAACGACCCGGTGGACGTGCTCACCGCGTTCGTGGACGGCTCCATGCGCCCCATCCGCTTCCGCTGGCAGGGGCGCGTCGTCCGCGTGCGCCGTATCACCGGCCAGTGGGCCCGCCGCGAGGGTCAGGCGCAGTTGCGCTACTTCGCGGTGCAGGGCGCCAAGGACGACAGCTACGAGCTGTGCTTCGACGCCCGCGGGCCGTCGTGGGTGCTGTGTCGCGCCTGGACCTCACCGGCCTGAGCGAGGCGCGATGATCCTGCTGGTGGACATGGATGCGTTCTTCGCCTCGGTCGAGCAGGCGCACCACCCGCACTTGCGCGGCAAGGCCATCATCGTATGCGGTGACCCGAGCCGGCGCGGCGTGGTGACCGCGGCCTCATACGAAGCACGCCCGTTCGGCGTGCGCGCCGGCATGCCGCTGGCCGAGGCGCGCCGGCTCTGCCCGCACGCCGAGTACATCGAGGGCAATCCGCGCAAGTACGTCGAGAAGTCGCTTGCGCTGCTCGAGATGTTCCTGGCCATCACGCCAGACGTGGAGCCGTTCAGCGTGGACGAGGCGTTTTTGGACTTGCGCAAGCTGCCCGGGCGCGGCCAGTCCCGGGAATCCGCGGTCGAGATCGCACGAGAGCTGCAACAGCGCATCTCGGACGTGCACGGGCTCGGGGCCTCGATCGGCATCGGCCCCAACAAGCTGATCGCCAAGATGGCCTCGGGCGTGAAGAAGCCGCGCGGGATCACGCCGCTCACCGAGGACGAGTTCCGCGGCGTGTTCTGGCCGCAGGACGTACAGGCGTTGTGGGGCGTGGGCCCCAAGATGGCGGAGCACATGAAGTCGCTCGGGCTCGCCACCGTGGGCGAGCTCGCGAACGCTCCGGTGGACGTGCTCAAGCGCCGCTTCGGCGTGGTCGGCGAGCACCTGCGCGAGGCCGCATGGGGACACGACCAGACGCCGGTGATCCCGTACCACGAGGGCCTCGACCCCAAGTCCATGGGGCACGAGGTCACGCTGCCCGAGGACTGCCGA
The DNA here is from genome assembly GCA_964483945.1 of uncultured bacterium. Classification (GTDB taxonomy): domain Bacteria; phylum Eisenbacteria; class RBG-16-71-46; order RBG-16-71-46; family RBG-16-71-46; genus JAIOPA01. Next base: position 427 of record CAZADU010000735.1, on the reverse strand, counting down.
GACCCGGAGTTCTTGGAAGGCACGCTGCTGCGGCTCGCCGACCAGGTGGCTCGTCGGTTGCGCGGCGACGGATTCCGCGGGCGCACGATCACGGTGAAGCTGCGTGATTTTCGCTTCCGCACCGTCACGCGCCAGCGCGCTCTGGCCTCGGCACTCGACGACTATGCCGGGTTGTTCGAAGTAGCACGCGCGCTGTGGCGCGAGAACTGGAAGGGCGAGCCGCTGCGGCTGCTGGGCGTGTCGGTCTCGGCACTCGAGCACGCCGACGAGGAGCAGCTCGAACTGTTCGCCACGAACGAGCGCTCCAAGGCGCTGCAGGACGCACTGGATCAGGTGCGCGACAAACTGGGGGAGGCGTCCGTGGTGCCGGCGGGCTCGTTGGCCTACCGCCGCGCGATGGGCCACGTACCGTTCGGCGCAGTGAAAG
>CAZADU010000734.1:0-2567 GCA_964483945.1 uncultured bacterium | reverse complement strand
GAGCTTCAACTGACGCATGGCCTCCAGGAACGGCAGCGACTCGATGTCGCCCACCGTGCCGCCGATCTCGACGATGTGCACATCGGCCCCAGTGGTGAGCGAGAGCGAGTGCACGCGCCGCTTGATCTCGTCGGTGACATGCGGGATGACCTGCACGGTGCGCCCGAGGTAATCACCGCGGCGCTCGCGCGACAGGATCGAGTCGTAGATCTGCCCGGCGGTCACGTTGTGACTGCGCGTCACCGAGGCGTGCGTGAAGCGCTCGTAGTGGCCGAGGTCCAGGTCGGTCTCGGCGCCATCGTCGGTGACGAATACCTCACCGTGCTGGAACGGGCTCATCGTGCCCGGGTCGATGTTCAAGTAGGGATCGAGCTTCTGGATGGTGACGCGGAACCCGCGCGCTTTGAGGAGCAGCCCGAGTGATGCCGCGGCGATGCCCTTGCCGAGCGACGACACCACCCCTCCGGTCACGACGATGATCTTGGCCATGGCCCTGTCTCCCTGTCAGGTTTCCCGGAGGACCCGGCGCCGCTGCGCCGTCCGCCCGGTCGGATATTTCAAGTTACTTGAATCACGATGAATAGCAGATTGTAAGCAAAGAACTTAGGCCTACGTGCCCTCAAGCACCACCCCACACTGCATCCTGGTGCTTTCACGCGGCGGCTCGCACCATCCTACCCGCCCGCGCTTGCTGCCACACGGCTCGGCCCTCGGCGCTCAAGGGCCGCCATCTGCTCCGGCGTGTCCACGCCCGCGAACGCGCGTTCACCGAGCACCACCTTGATGCGCACGCCTCGCTCGACGGCGCGCAGTTGCTCCAGTCGCTCGGCCAGCTCCAGTCGGCCCGGCGGCCAAGATGCGAAGTCCAGTAGCAACGAGCGTCGGAACGCGTACACACCGGCATGTCGCAGCGCAGGTCCGCCGAGCGAAGCTGCGGCGATGTCCGCTCGACTGAAAAACAACGCGAAGCCGTCCGCGTCCACGACCACCTTCACCACATTCTCAGACGCCATGGCTGCAAGATCCGGCTCATGATGCGCCACCGTGCCCATGAGCACCGAGTCGTCCGCGCGCATCGCCTCGACCAGCCGCGTGACCGCGGCGGTCTCCAGTTCGGGCTCGTCGCCCTGCAGGTTCAGCACGATGTCGGCGCGCGGCCGGCGGCGAGCCACTTCGGCGACGCGATCGGTGCCGCTCGCGCACTCGGGCGACGTCATCTCGACCGTGGCGCCGAATCCGCGTGCGGCGTCGGCGATGCGATCGTCGTCCGTGGCCACCACCAGCTCGTCCAGGCCCTTCGCCGCATGGGCGCGCTCCCAGACGTGCTGCAGCATGGGCTTCCCCCAGAGCAGCGCCAGCGGCTTGCCCGGAAAACGAGACGCGCCATAGCGGGCGGGTATCACGCCCAGTACGGCGCGGCTGGATTCGTTCGGTCCCGTGAGCACGGGAGGGCAAGTTAGCACGCGGGGCGGGTGGGGTCGAATGGCGGGCCGGGAGTCCAGATGGCCGTTGAACTCGGGCCAGTTCGCCGCCTAAGGTCGAGCGACAATCGGGATCGTCCTGGGCTGCGTGTCCGCGCGGCAAATGCTCCTTCCCCGAGGCCGCCTACCGTGAAGTCGCGGCACCTGAGACCAACCTACATGCGATCGCCCTCCCACTGCAGTGCGCTGCGTGGGCTCGCCTCCGGCTTCGCGCTGCTCGCATCCGACGTGGCTCGCGCCGACTGGCCGACCGACCCTGGCGTGAACCTTAAGGTCTGCAATGCATCCGGTGACCAACTCAAACCTAGCATGGCGGCCGACATGGCCGGGGGCGTGTACATCGTCTGGTACGACCAGCGGAACGGCAGGGACAGCAACATCTGGATGCAGCGGGTCTTGGCCTCGGGCGTCGTGGCTCCGGACTGGCCCGTCAACGGGTTGGTCGTGTGTTCGGCCCCGGGAGACCAAGTGCTGCCCCAGATAGTCTCGGACGGCGCCGGGGGCGCGGTGCTCACCTGGCAGGATCGGCGTGACGGAGTCAGCGCTGACATCTATGCGCATCGAGTGCGTCCGAACGCGACGTTCTCCCCCGGCTGGCCTGCGCAGGGCCGCGCGGTGTGCACGACTCCCGGTGAACAGACGAGCCCCGCCATCGTCAGCGACAACGCTGGAGGCGCGCTCCTGCTATGGCAGGACACGCAGAACGATACTGACCTCTACGCGGGACACGTCCTGGCGAGCGGCGCTCTCGACACGGCTTGGCCATCGGGTGGCGCTGCGTTCGCGGTCAGCGACTTCGGGGGGCTGAAGCGGGCCGCGGACCAGATTGCGAACGAGCTCAAGACCCAGTATCGATTGGGCTATGATCCCCCTGTAGGTCCATCCCGCTTTCGCAAAGTCCAGGTGAAGACGACCCGCAAGGGAGTCGTGGTCCGCACCCGGAGCGGATACGTGCCGTCCTGATTCGATAGGGTCCTGGGGTCCCGGCCAAACGCGCCGTGGCCGCATTTCTGAAGGAGGTCTTAGGTGAGAGTTTTGTCTGTTTCCGTCCTCGTGGCCGCGGTCGCCGTGGCGGGCTGCGCCAAG
>CAZADU010000733.1:0-2549 GCA_964483945.1 uncultured bacterium | reverse complement strand
GGTCGTGCTGGTGCCCTGACGCGATAATCCGACCACCCTCGAATCGAGCGGGTGGAGGTCCCCGAATGACGCCTGGATCCGGCACCTTCGAATCCGTGGGTGCACACAGAACTGCCCGGTCGCACGCGCTAGCTGCCCTCTCGACGTGCGGCCGGCGGGACCCACGGCACCACTGACATCGGGGCGGGCGTCATGATATTGTCACGAACGCCCTTGAGCGGTCGGCGCGGCCGGACGCGGGGCAGATGCAAACGTCGCGCGGTTGACCGGGAACAAACCGGAAATCCCCCGAAAGCCGGTTCCGGACGAACCGCGCGACCAAGATTCACCAATCGGGCGGGCCATTGCCACCGCGTGGCGGCCGACGCCCTCCTGTACAGATGAGAACGCCCGCGAGCGAAAAACCGGTCGCGGTCATTTTCTGGGGTGGCCGGCGGCTGCTCCGGTGCCCGCGCGGCGGCTGCCGCCCGGACGCCACGCCGGCTGGGGGAGCACCCTGCGCCGGCGTCCTGCCGTTCTCCCCCACAGCCGGGAGACGAAGCCAACCACCATGACCGTCATCGTGACGCAGGGTGCACTCGACAGCACGCTCACGCTGGTCATGCGTGCACGCCAGGGGGACCGCGCGGCGCTTGAACTGATCGCGGAGCGCTATCAGGCCGCGCTCACGCGGTTCGCGCACGGCCGCGTGCCGTCATCCGCGCGCGGCCTCGTGGACACCTGCGACATCGTTCAGATGGCCGTGGTCCGCACACTCGGCCGGCTGGACACGATCGATGCTTCGCTGCGGGGCTCGTTGCTCGCCTACCTGCGCTGCGCGGTGCTCAACCAGATCCGCGACGAGATCCGTCGCGCGCAGCGCCGTCCCCACCCCGGCGGCCTGTCCCCCGAGCTGCCGTCGCTCGACCGCGACCCGCTCGACAACGTCATCAGCCACGAGACGATCGAGCGGTATGACGCCGCGCTCGCGCAGTTGCCCTCGGACCAGCAGGAAGCGTTCATCATGCGGATCGAAATGGACTGTGGCTACCGCGAGATCGCCGAGGCACTCGGGCGCACGTCCGCCGAGTCGGCGCGCATGCTGGTGCGGCGCGCGATCCAGACGCTGGCGAGATTGCTGACGCAGCCGGCCGCGCCGTGATACGACCGACTGACGAGCCCGCGCCCGAGGTCGACCGCGTCGTCGACGCGATTTCGGACGGCAAGCCGGTGCAGTGGGAGCAGGAACTCGCGGCACCGCTCGCCGACCCCGAGACACTGGCCGCCTTGCGGATCATCGACCAGGTGGCGCGCGTCCACCGCGGCGGCGCTGTCGCCTCCCCCGCCGCCGGCAAGTCGGACGCCAGCGAGCGCACCTGGGGCAGCCTGGTGCTGCGCGGGCCGCTCGGCGAGGGCACGCACGGCGAGGTCTACCGCGCGTTCGACCCCGGCCTTCGCCGCGAAGTCGCACTCAAGCTGTGGAGCGCGACGGTGCAGCCGCGCACGATCGAACGGCTGCTCGAGGAAGCGCGCGCGCTGGCACGCGTGCGCCATCCGAACGTGCTGCTCGTGCACGGCGCCGACGTGCACGACGGACGCGTGGGCATGTGGACCGAACTGCTCGAGGGCGCCACACTCGAGCGCCTGATCACGGACATCGGCCCCAGCCACTGGCGCGAGGCTGCGCTCTACGGCATCGAGCTGGCTCGTGCGCTCGGGGCCGTGCACTCGATCGGATTCGTGCACCGCGATGTGAAGCCCGAGAACGTGATGCGTGAACGCGGCGGCCGGCGCGTCCTCATGGATTTCTGCAGCGCGACCCGCTACACGGAGACGGTCGGCGATTGGCCCGCGGCCGCGGACGGCACGCCGATGACCATGGCCCCCGAGGTGTTGCGCGGCGAACCCGCCACACCCGCATCCGACCTCTACAGCCTGGGCGTGGTGCTGTTCCGCATGATGACCGACCGCTATCCGGTCAAGGCAAAGACGCTGACGGAACTGCGCACCGCACTCGAGCAGGGCCCGCTCCCTTCCGTACGCCAGCTACGCCCCGAAGTACCGCTGGCGTTTTCGCGCGTGCTGGACCGGGCGCTCGAGCGCGACCCGGCGGCGAGGATCGGCTCGGCGACCGAGATGGAGCGCCTGCTGTCGGAGGCGCTCGCCTCGGACTGGAGCGCTCCTGCGAAGCCCGACGCGACTCACGGCGCATTGCGACGGCTCGCACCCGCGTGGGGCACTGCAGCGGCACTGCTCGCGGTCGCACTCACCGGTGGCTGGTGGCTGTTCCGCGGCCCCGCAACGGGTCAGGCGACCCCGATGCAGTTCACCATGCAGCTTCCGCCCGGGGAGCGTCTCTACCAGTTCGCCAACGTGGTCGTATCGCCCGATGGCAGCAAGGTCGTCTATGCCAGCGTGGACACGCTGGGCCAGCGAGCGCTGTGGGTCCGGAGATTCGACGCGCTCGGCACCACGCGCCTTCCAGGCACGGAGGGCGCGCTCAATCCATTCTGGTCCCCGGACGGCCGCCACATCGGGTTCTTCAGCGGCGTGCAATTGAAGCGGGTGGG
>CAZADU010000732.1:0-7620 GCA_964483945.1 uncultured bacterium | reverse complement strand
GGCCCCCGACGCGATGGCCTGCACCCTCAGCGTCGGCTTGGCCGCGGGGGCGGTGCCAGCCTCACGGGCGGCGGCCGGGCTCGTGGTGGAATCCGGCCCCTGGGCGCGAGCGGAGGGGGCAATCAGCAGGACCACAGACAGCACGAGCATGACGAGTCCGCGGATCATCTCGAGCCCCTTGGGAGAGTCCATGACGGCGACTGGAGTGGAGAGTTGAGCAGGGACCGTGTCTGGCCGGGTCCACTTGGACGAGAAAGGCTAAGAGAAGATGAAGGACTGCGCAATGCCGCCTGCACCGCGATTGGTTCAGCGCACACTTTTACTTCCAATCTCCTGCTGGTGAATGGCAAAGTGCAGCGCTCGTGAACGAAGTTCGATGTGGGCTGTACTCATGGAACCCAATCGCCGTCAGGCCACACCACTTTCGCCTCGCCGAAAAGAATATGGTGATTTCTCAGTTCAGTTAGGCTTAGAATTGTCGCAGTCGTAACCCCACCGTCTCTCGCATCGCAAAGGTCGATTCGCGGCAATATACCTCGGTCTCTCCCCGAGGCGCCGTCGTTCGACCCTCGAGGCTCACTCCCGGGGATAGGCATGCTCCGCGCCTGGTCGTGGCGTGGCGTGCTTGTCGGTTGGGGCGTGGCTGCTGACGGCCGGTGAGGCTACCCGACCCGTTCTGAACTCGCGCCTTCGTTCGCGCGCGTGAGTCTCAGCAGTCTCCCCGCCTGGAGGTCCGCCGCCATGATCGGATCCGCTGTCTCCTCGATCCTTCGAATGCGCGCATTGGTCGTCGTCGTCGCGCTTCTCGTGCTGGGCGCGGGGCTGTTCGTGCTCCGCAAGATGCCCGTCGACGTCTACCCCGAGATCATGCCGGTCACCGTGACCGTGCATACCGAAGCGCTCGGGCTCTCGGCCGAAGAGGTCGAGCAGTTGATCACCGTGCCCATCGAGGCGGACCTCCTGACCGGGACTCCCTGGGTCGAGGTCATGCGCTCATCGTCGGTGCCCGGGCTCTCGTCCATCGAGATGGAGTTCCGGCCGGGCACGGATCCGATGCACGCCCGGCAGGTGGTCCAGGAGCGCCTGACGCAGGCGCACGCCCTGCCGAACGTGTCCAAGCCGCCGCGCATGCTGCAGCCGATGTCCTCCACGAACCGCCTCATGCTCGTGGGGCTCTCCTCCGAGAAGCAGTCCCTGATCGAGATGTCGGTGCTGGCTCGCTGGACGATCCGTCCTCGGCTGCTCGGTGTTCCCGGGGTCTCGAACGTGGCCGTTTGGGGCCAGCGCGAGCGCCAGATGCAGGTGCGCGTCGACCCCGAGACGCTGCGGGACAACAAGGTGTCGCTCCTCCAGATCGTCAAGACGGTCGGCAACTCGCTGTGGTATTCGCCACTCACCTTCCTCGAGGCCTCGGTCGCCGGCACGGGCGGCTTCATCGAGACTCCGAATCAGCGCATCGGTGTGCGCCATGTGCTGCCGATCACCAAGGCCAGCGACATGGCCCAGCTCCCGGTGGAGGGCACGTCGCTGCGGCTCGATCAAGTGGCGACCCTGGTTGAGGATCATCAGCCGCTCATCGGCGACGGCCTGAACGGCAGCGGTTCTGGCCTGCTGATCGTGGTGGAGAAGCTGCCGCACGCGAACGCGCTCAAGGTCAGCGAGGACGTCCTCGCGGCACTCGAGCAGCTCAAGCCCGGGCTCGGCGGCATCGAGTTCGATTCGAACGTCTACCATCCCGCTCGCTACATCCGCACGGCGATGGGCAATGTCTGGGGAGCGCTGGTCCTCGCCCTCGTCCTGGTGATGGCGCTGCTCCTGGCACTCACCTGGAGCTGGCGCGCGGCCGTGGTCGGGCTGGTCACGATCCCGCTGTCATTGCTCGCCGCGACGATGGTGCTGTTCTACTCGGGTGCCACGCTCAACGTGATGGTGCTCGCCGGTCTCGTCATTGCGGTCGGCCTCGTGGTGGACGACGGCATCGTGTTCACCCAGCACCTGCTCCGGCGACTGCGTGCCGGCGGCAACCCATCCAGCGAGATCGCGGTGTCCGAGGCCTCCGGTGACGGCCGGCGCGCCCACGTGTTCACGACCCTGATCGTGCTCATCGCCGCCGTACCGTTGCTGTTCCTGGTCGGCGGACCCGGAGCGTTCGTGAAGCCGCTGGTCCTGGCCTATGCACTGGCGGTGCTCGCCTCGGGGCTGGTCGCCGCGACCGTCACACCCGCGCTCAGCTGCATGCTGCTCGGGAAGCAGCCGAAGGCGCCGGGCGAATCGCCGATCTCGGCGGGATTGACCGCCATGCGCGAGCGGCTCTTGCCTGCCGGGTCCCGGCCCGCGATCGCAGTTGCCGTGCTCGCCACGGTGGCCGGTCTCGCGGTGCTCCCGACGCTTCGCATTCCCGTCGCGCCATCGTTCAAGGAGCATGACCTGCTCGTCCACTGGGATGCGCAGCCCGGAACTTCGCACGCCGAGATGAGCCGCCTCATGGAGCGCGCTTCGACCGAACTGCGAGCCGTGCCTGGCGTGCTGAATGTGGGCGCACACGTCGGCCGCGCGATCGATGCGGACCAGGTGGTCGGCATGAACTCCGGAGAGATCTGGGTAAACGTCGACCCGAAGGCCGATTACAACAAGGCCATCGCGGCGGTCACCGAGATCGCGCAGGGCTATCCCGGAATCGACGGGGACGTGATGACGTTCCTGACCGCGCGATTCGGGGAGTACCTGTCCAAGGTGGACGAGCCGATCGTGGTGCGGATGTACGGCCAGCGCCTCGACGTGCTCAGTGAGCAGGCCGAGAAGGTCCGCGAATCCATCGCAGGCATCCAGGGCATCGTCAGCCCGCGCATCCACATCGAGTCTTCGGAGCCTGTCGTCGAGATCCAGGTCGACCTCGAGAAGGCCAAGCAAATGGGAGTCAAGCCCGGCGACGTTCGCCGGTCGGCTGCCGCGCTGCTGGCGGGCATCGAGGTCGGCAATCTGTTCGAGGAGCAGAAGCTCTTCGAAGTCGTCGTCTGGGGTACACCGGGAACACGGCACAGTGTCGAGTCCATCCGCGCGCTTCTGGTGGACTCGCCGCGAGGCGGTCCGGTCCGCCTCGGCGACGTCGCCGACGTGCGCATCTCTTCCGCGCCGGATCTCATCCAGCGCGAGAACGTCGCGCGCTACGTGGACGTGGTGGCGGACGTGAGCGGCCGCTCGGTCGCGGCCGTCGCTGCGGACGTTGAGGCACGACTGGTGGGCAGCTCGTTCCCGCTCGAGTATCACGCTGAACTTCAGGGCGGGTACGCCAGCCAGCAGTCGACGAAGTTCCAGCTCATGATCGTGAGCATCGCCTGTGTGCTGGGGATCGGGTTCCTGCTGCATGCCTCGCTCGGCGGCTGGCTGATCGCGCTTGGCGTCCTGCTCACCTTGCCCCTGGCTCTGGCAGGTTGCGTGCTCGCCGCGTTCGCCATCGGCGGCAACCTGTCCATCGGTTCGCTCGCCGGGATCCTGGCAGTCATGGGTCTCACCGTCCGACAGGGCATCGCGCTCATCCTGCGCTATCAGGACCTGCGCAAGGCTGGCGTCGAGTTCGGCTCCGCACTCACGGCTCGTGGAGCTCAGGACCGTGCGCCGTCCGTCATCTCGACATTGCTCGTGGCGGCCGCCGCAGTGCTGCCGTTCGCGCTGAGCGGTTCGCTGCCCGGCCACGAGATCCTCGGGCCGATGGCCTGGGTGATCCTCGGCGGACTGGTCAGCTCCTCGATCTACACCCTGAGCGTCCTGCCCGCGCTGTACGCGAGGCTGGGTGCTGCGGCCGTGGCACATGATGATGACCTGGAAGCAGACGACCTGAATGTCGCCGGCGAACCCCAACTTCAGCGCAGCTGACGGAGATGATCCCCATGAAACTCTCTCGAATCACCACAGCGGCACTGATTCTCGCGGCCCTGATGCTGGCCGGCTGCAAGCAGGACTCCGTGGCGGAGAAGTACCACCCGGCGAAGCTCGACTCGACCGAGGTGAAAGGCATCATGAAGGTCACGCTCGATGCCAGGGCCGCCGAACGCATCGGTCTGGAGACCACTGAGCTCACCGAAGAGGGTGCGCGCAAGGTCATCCCCTACGGCGCGCTCATGTACGACACCAAGGGCAACACGTGGACCTTCACCAATCCCTCGCCTCTGGTCTTCGTGCGAGCGCAGGTCAAGGTGTCGGACATCACCGGGGACAAGGTGTTCCTCACGGAAGGTCCGCCCGCGGGAACCCGCGTCGTCACCGTCGGAGCCCCGATGCTCATGGGCGCCGAACACAAGTACGGCCACTAGGCCCGATCCAGGAGGACACAGACTATGTTCCGCTGGATCGTCCGGTCTAGTCTCAGATACCGCACTCTCGTGCTGGCGCTCGGCATCGCCCTGATGGCGTGGGGCGCGACCCAGATGCGTGACATGCGGGTGGACGTCTTCCCCGAGTTCGCACCCCCTATCGTCGAGATCCAGACGCCGTGCCTCGGGCTGTCGCCCATGGAAGTCGAGGCGCTCGTCACGATTCCGATGGAGCAGGCGCTGTCTGGCCTGCAGAACATCGACGTGCTGCGCTCCAAGTCGGTCACTGACCTGTCGTCGGTGAAGATGATCTTCAAGCGCGGCACCGACCCCATGATCGCGCGCCAGAACGTGCAGGAGGGACTGGCCCAGGTCATCGGCGTGGTCCCGAAGGACGTGGGCCCGCCGGTCATGCTGCAGCCGCTGTCGGCCACGGCCCGCTTCATGAAGATCGGCATGTCGTCCAAGACCGTCTCACTGATCGACCAGTCCATGCTGGCCTATTGGACACTCCGCCCGAGGTTGCTGGCGGTGAATGGTGTGGCGAACGTCGCGATCTGGGGCGAACGCATCGACATGCCGCAGGTGCAAGTGGAGCCTGCACGAATGCGGGAGAACGGCGTCACGGTCCAGCAGGTCATGGACGCCACGTCTGACGCGCTCGAAGCTGGCCTCATGACGCACTCCGATGGCCACTGGATCGGCACGGGCGGCTTCATCGACACGCCGAACCAGCGCATGGGCATTCGGCACATCCTGCCCATCGTGGACCCCGCCTCGCTCGGCGAGGTGGCCCTCGAGGGCAAGAACGGCAAGACCGTTCGCTTGAAGGACGTTGCGAAGTTGGTGAACGGCCACCAGCCCCTGGTGGGCGACGCCGTCATCAACGGCGGCCCGGGCCTGCTGCTCATCGTCGAGAAGTTCCCCTGGGCGAACACGCTCCAGGTCACGAAGGGTGTGGACGAAGCACTCGCCCAGCTCAAGCCCGGCCTGCCAGAAGTCGACATGGACGCCACGATCTTCCGGCCCGCTTCGTTCGTGGAACTGTCCATCCACCACTTGACCCGCTCACTGGTGCTCGGCTGCATCCTCGTCGTCGTGGTGCTCGCCCTGTTCCTCTACCAGTGGCGTGTCGCGCTCATCACCTGCATCGCCATCCCGCTGTCGCTGATGGCAGGCATGATGGTGCTGTACATCCGGGGCACGACGATCAACACCATGATCCTGGCGGGATTCGTCATCGCGCTCGGCTCACTGGTGGACGACGCCATCGTCGACATCGAGAACGTGGTCCGGCGATTGCGACAGAATCGCAAGGCAGCTGTCCGCAGATCTCCGGCTCGTGTGATCCTCGAAGCTTCGCTCGAGGTGCGGCATGCCATCGTGCACGCGACCGCGATCGAGATCCTGGCCCTGCTGCCGGTGTTCTTCCTGGGCGGCCTCTCGGGCGCATTCTTCCAGCCGCTGGCGGTCTCCTACTCGCTGTCGCTGGCCGCTTCCATGATCGTCGCACTCACGGTGACGCCCGCGCTGGCACTCATGCTGGTGCCCGAGTCGTCGCTCGACAAGGAGTCGCCGCTGGTGAAGTGGCTGCAGAACTCCTACTCCAAGGTACTGTTGGGAATCGTCAAGCGACCGGCGGCCGCCTACGCCACCATCGCGGTCATCTCACTGGCCGGAGTGGTCGTGGCACCCAGGCTCGGCAACTCGCTGCTGCCCGACTTCAAGGAGCGCGACTTCCTGATGCACTGGCTCACCGAGCCCGGTACTTCCGTGACCGAGGAGGTCCGGATCACCGCCGCGGCCTACGACGAGCTGAGCAAGATCCCCGGGGTGCGCAACTTCGGGTCCCACATCGGCCAGGCCCTGCTCATGGACGAGGTCTACGGCGTCTACTTCGGGGAGAACTGGATCAGCGTCGACCCCAAGGTGGACTACGACAAGACCCTCGCCGCCATCCAGAAGGCTGTGGATGGTTACCCCGGGCTGGTCCGCGACGTGCAGACCTACCTGAAGGAACGCATCCGCGAAGTGCTGACGGGCTCCCCCACGGCCATCACCGTGCGCATCTTCGGTGACGACCTGCCCACGATCCGTGCGAAGGCGGATGAGTTGAAGCACGCCTTCGAGGACATCCCGGGCCTGGTGGACCTGAAGGTCGAATCCTTGAAGGAGATCGCTCAGATCGAGGTCAAGGTGGACCTTGCCAAGGCCGAGCGCTACGGGGTCAAGCCGGGTGACGTGCGGCGCACCGCGGCCGCCCTGATGACCGGCACCGAGGTGGGCGACATCTTCCGGGACGGCAAGGCTTACGACGTCAACGTCTGGAGCACGCCCGAGAACCGGAACAGCATCAACGACATCAGCGAACTGATGATCGACACGCCCAACCATGGCCAGGTGCGACTGGCGGACCTCGCCGAGGTGAAGCTTGTCGCCACTCCCAACGCGGTCGAGCGCTGGCAGATGAAGCGCAAGATCGACGTACGCGCTAATGTGCGCGGCCGTGACTTGGGCTCGGTGGTCGCGGACGTGCGCAAACAGCTCGCCACGGTGAGCTTCCCGGAGGGCTACCACCCCGAGATGCTCGGTGAGTACGCCGAGCGAGAGGCGGCACAGAAGCGGATGCGGATGATGATCATCCTGTCCATGACCGGCATCTTCCTGATCCTGTTCACGGCGTTCCAGGACTTCCGTCTGGCACTCGTCGGGTTCATCACGCTGCCGGCAGCACTCGTTGGCGGCATCCTCGCGGCCTGGATGGGCGACGGCATCATCTCGCTGGGGTCCATCGTCGGCTTCCTCACCGTGCTCGGGGTCGTGGCCCGCAACAGCATCATGCTCATCTGCCACTACCAGCATCTGGAGCGCGAGGAGGGTATGCCGTTCGGGCTCGATCTGGTGATCCGTGGGGCGCGCGAGCGCATCTCGCCGATCCTCATGACCGCAGCCGCGACCGGGCTGGCGCTCGTGCCACTGCTGGTGGCAGGCTCATTGCCTGGGCTCGAGATCGAACATCCCATGGCCGTCGTCATCATGGGCGGGCTCATCACCTCGACCACGCTCAACCTGTTCATCGTACCGGTGCTTTACCTGCGCTTCGCACGTCCCCTCGTCGCCGGCAGCAGCCGCGCGACGGCCTGAACTCGAACGGATTCGAAAGGAGCACGCTGGTGAACCGGAACCCTCTCCGTCTTCGCGCGGCCGCTGCAGCGCGGGGAACAGTCGCCTGCCTTGTTCTCACCCTGCTGCCCGCGGTGGCGATGGCCGGAGTACTGGTGTTCGATTCGAAGGATCACACGCTCGAACT
>CAZADU010000731.1:0-4066 GCA_964483945.1 uncultured bacterium | reverse complement strand
GATGGCTCGCGCGCGGACGAGGCGGTGCGGGCACTGCACGCGGCGTTCCTCGAGAGCTGAGCCTCCCGGCTGCGGACAAGCACGGGCCGGAGCGGCCACCCGGGGCCTTCGAACCGGCCCAGCTGGAGCAGGGCTCGACTGGAGGTCGGGATCCCAGCGCGGCGGCAGTGCGGCCCGGGTGTATGATTCCGGGGGACCCGGACCGGGCGGCCGCCAGTCCCTGACCGCCTCGAGGAGGCCCTCCATGCAACTGCGCCGTCTGCCTCGGAATGCCACCCGCGCGATGGCACCCGCGCTGCTCATGGTCACACTGCTTGTGTCGGGCTGCAGCACGCATCGCACCGCGAGTGACCCCGACTCCGTCACGCCAGGCTCGTCCGCTGGCGCGCTACTCGGCGCAGATCCCGGGGCGCTCAGACCGGATCAGCTCACGTGGAACAGCACGTTCCTCATGCCGCTCGCCGTGGGTAACCGCTGGGACTACACGGTCCGCACGCGAACCCGGCTGATCTCACCGGGCTCACCCGACGTGATCGAAACGTGGGAGTCCCCCTGGACCTCGGAGATCGTGTCCAAGCAGCCCATCAACACCCAGGAGTACTACCTTCAGGCCGAGTACGACCCGCGCTCACTCGAGTTCGTGGTCGCGCGGTGGGGACTGCGCCAGAACCGTTCCGGGCTCTACAGCCTCGACCTCCCCGTGCGCGATCCGCTATCCGCCGCGGGAGTCCGAAGCACCGAGCGGCCCGACGCGCGGTTTGCGTCGGCGCTCGCCGCGGCGGCCGCGAAGTCGCGTCATCCCGCGGCGTTCGCGGCGGCCGCGGAGCGCCTCGCCGGGCGACTCTTCGTCATGAGCATGCCCGGTCGCGGCGAGGGCCTACCCGGGATGTCGGGTATCCCTGGCCTGCCGGCTCGGAGCGGAGACTTCGGCGTGCTGCGCCGCGGCCACCCATTGCCGGGCGAGATCTCGCTGCTCGTCTACCCCATGTTCGTGGGATCACGCTGGGTCGTGCGCGAGTCCCCACGCTTCACACGAGTCGTCGAGGGCCGCGAGCGCACGGCGGTGCCGGCGGGAGTGTTCGAGACCTGGATCCAGCGCGGGCATTCGGAACTCTACGGCCGCTCCGACGTCGTGCGCTTCTACTATGCGCGCGAGGGCTTGATCCGGATCACGGTCCACGCCGAGCAAGAGGTCACCGACCTCGAGGGCAACGCGCTCGGGCGGATGATCATGGACATGGACCAGTCGCTCTCGTCCCTCACGCTCGGCAAGCTCGCGAACTGACCGCCTCACACGAACGTCCCCGCGGTCTCGAGCCGCGGGGACGTTCGTGCGTCCGCTGAGCGGGCGTCAGAACGTGTCGCGCACGCTCTCGAGCGTTGGCACGCGGCCGAGCGTGACGCGTTCGAGCGCTTCGGCGTACAGCCGGTCGTAGCCGTCAGCCGCCACGCGCCAGCTCGAGTCGCGCGCCATGCCGTTACGCTGCACCGCGCGCCACAGTTCGGGCTCGCCGTGTGCGGCAAGTGCGCGGCGCAGCGCCATGATCATCTCGTCAGCCGAGAAGCCCTCGAACACGAACCCGTTCCCCTGGCGCGTGATGGGGTCGAACTCGCGCACGGTGTCGGCGAGCCCGCCCGTGGCGCGCACCACGGGCACCGTGCCGTAGCGCAGCGAGTAGAGCTGATTCAGGCCGCACGGTTCGTAGCGCGACGGCATGAGGAACAGGTCCGAGCCGGCTTCGATGCGGTGGGCGAGCGCCTCGTCGTACGAGGTCTCGAAACGCCACTGCCACGGCCGTCCGTTCGCCAGGCGCCGGAAGAACTCCATGTAGCGCGTTGCACCAATGCCCAGCACCACGAACCGCGCCGGCAGGTCGCCCAGCGCGCGCTCGGCGGCCTCGATCAGGTCGAAGCCCTTCTGCTCCACGAGCCGCGACACCATCCCGACGATCGGCCAGTCGGGGTCGAGCGGGAATCCGCACTCCAGCGCCAGCGCTCGACGGCACGCCCTCTTGCCGTCCAGGTTCTCTTGGCTGAAGTGCGCCGGGAGCCAGCGGTCGATGGCCGGATCCCACTCATGGTCGTCGATGCCGTTGAGGATGCCGCGCACGTCCCCGGTGCGCCGGCGCAGCACGCCCTCGAGTCCGAACCCGAACTCGCCACCGGTCTGAATCTCGCGAGCATAGGTCGGGCTCACCGTGGAGACGACGTCCGCGAACAGGATCCCCACCTTCATGAAGTTCACCCGGCTGTGGTACTCGAACGGACTCTGCGGGAAGAACATGCTGCGCGGGAACCCCGCGAGGCCCAGCACCCACGAGTCCACGATGCCTTGATAGCCGAGGTTGTGGATGGTGAATACCGTGGCGGTGCCCTCCCACGCCGGCTCGTCACGGTCGTGGGTGCGGACCAGGCAGGGTGCCCACGCGGCCTGCTGGTCGTGCGCGTGCAGCACGTCGAACGGCTCGCCGAAGCCCTTGATCGCCTCGAGTGCCGCACGCGTGAAGAACAGGAAGCGCTCGGGATTGTCGGGGTAGCCCTCGCGCGTGAGCGGGTCGTCGTAGAATCCCGGGCGCTGGAAGAAGCGGCGATCGCCGGTATGGTCCACGAGCAACACGCTGGGCTGGTCCGCGGGACCCTCGGCCATCGTGAAGCGTGCCGGCTCGTGCCCCATGCCCCACGGCACGCGCGTGCCCGACAAGTCGGTGAGCTTCCAGCCCGCCGGCAGCGCCAGA
Organism: uncultured bacterium; assembly: GCA_964483945.1. GTDB lineage: Bacteria > Eisenbacteria > RBG-16-71-46 > RBG-16-71-46 > RBG-16-71-46 > JAIOPA01. The sequence goes on along the minus strand of CAZADU010000731.1, from coordinate 1,331 downwards.
TCGCGCCAGTGCGGGATGGCCACCAGCACGCGGTGCCCACGTCTCACCTGCTCGGCCGCTAATGCCGCGACCACGTCGCCGAGCCCGCCGACCTTGGCGAGTGGCGCCATCTCGCTTGCGAGATGCACCACCGAGTACGGACGGTTCATCGCAGCGCTTTCAGGCGCGCGCGCCGACGTCGCGCAGGAACTGGGCCGCATCCTCGGGTGGCGTCGGGTTGATATAGAACCCCGAGCCGATCTCGAAGCCCGCCACGCGCGTCAGCTTGGGCATGATCTCGAGATGCCAGTGGTAATAAGCGATGTCGGGCTCGCCCAGTGGCGCGGTGTGCAGCACGAGGTTATATGGCGGGGTGTCGAGTGCCGCGTTCAGGCGTCCGAGCGTGTCCTTGAGCAGGCCCGCCAGCTCCGTCATCTCGTCATCGTCGTCGATCGTGTGATAAGCCGCACGGCGCGAGATGGGGAGTATCCAGGTCTCAAACGGGAACCGCGGCGCGAACGGTGCCAGTGCGATGTAACGCGCGGTGCTCGACACGACGCGGCGGCCCTGCCCCTCGCCGGTCTCCTGATCGATGATGTCCGAGAATACGCAGCGCTCCTTGAGCTCGAAGTAGCGGCGTGCGCCGTCCAGCTCCTCCTGCACCATGCGCGGGATGATGGGTGTTGCGATGATCTGGCTGTGCGAGTGATGGATGGTGGCGCCGGCGCCGGCCCCGTGATTCTTGAACACGAGCGCGTAGCGCAGCCGCGAGTCGTTCTTGAGATCGCGCATGCGCTCGCGCCATGCGATCAGCACGCGCTGGATCTGGTCCACCGGCAGGTCGGCGAGCTGGGCCTCGGCGTCCGGCGTCTCGATGACCACTTCGTGCGCGCCGACGCCATTCATCTTGTCATACAGGCCCTCGCCACGGCGGTCGAGCGAACCCTCGATCTCGAGCGCGGGGAACTTGTTCGGAACCACGCGCACGGTCCAGCCGGGCGAGTTGCGCAGGCCTCCGTTCGGCCGGATCGCGAACACCTCGGGCGGCGTCATCTCCTCGCGGCCGGTGACGAACGGCGAGAACGCCTGCTCGCCGTTGGCCTGCTCCGGAGTGAAGTGGCCAGGGCGGCGGCTCCGCTCGGTGGAGATGATCACCCAGCGGCCGACAACGGGATCCTTGCGCAGTTCGGGCATCGTGTTCCTCGCGAGAAGAGGCGCCAGGTGGCGTGCAAACCGTGGGAGTCTAGCCCGGACCCTTCATGAACGTCGAGCCGGGAGGGCCACGTGTGCCTCCGCAGTGATTCTGTCATGGGCTAACTCCGCAGTGAGAGTGTCACCCCCATGGACGACAT
>CAZADU010000730.1:0-1583 GCA_964483945.1 uncultured bacterium | reverse complement strand
TAACACGCCGTCCCCCCCCCGGGCGGCGGCTCCCCCGCAGCTTGCGGGTCCGAGTCGGGCGGTAGGTGCCCCGGCGAGGCCCCCTGGCGTTCGGCTCCCCGATCCGCGAGCCGCCAACTTCCCGACCTCGGGTGTGTATTGATGGACGACGAGACACTAGTCCAGAGGTGCCTGGCGGGTGACCGCGAGGCGTTCGCGGACATCGTCAGCCGGTACGAACGGCCGCTCTACAACGTGGCCCTGCGTACCCTCGGGGACGCCGAGGATGCCAGGGACGCGACGCAGAACGCGTTCGTGAAGGCTTGGGTGAACCTTGGACAGTTCGACCAGAGCCGGCGGCTGTTCAGCTGGCTCTACCGGATTGCGCTCAACGAGTCACTAAACCGGCTGCGCGCGCGGCGGCGGCAGGAGCCTTTGGACGAACGGCTCGTCGATGGCGGCAGGGCTCCCGATGAAGGTGCCCTGCAGCATGAGCGGCGCCGGCAGCTGGAACTGGCCATGGCGCAGCTTTCGGACGGATATCGGGAGGTTCTCGTGCTCAGGCACTGGATGCAGCTCTCCTACGACGAGATTGCCGACGCGATCGGGATTCCACCCAAGACCGTGAAGTCGCGCCTGTTCTCGGCGCGCACGCGGCTGGGCGAGATCCTGCGCGCGATGGGAGTCGAGGCCCCATGAAGGAATTCCACGAGGACCTGCTTCAGCGCGTGCTCGATGGCATCGCCACACCCGCGGAGCGCGCACAGCTCGACGAGGTGACGGCCTCGGACCCCGCACTGCGCCGGCGCCGCGAGGAGCTCGAGCATGTGTTCATGTTGCTGGGCTCCGCGCGCCTCGAAGCACCGCCGGCCGGGCTGCGCGAGTCCGTGATCCAGGCCATCGGCGCGACCGCCCCGGGCCACGTGAGCACCGAGCGGTCTCCGGGGCCAGCCCGCCCCATGCCCCACATGGTGAACTGGGGGCGGCTCCTGCTCCCCGTGACCGCTCTGGCGCTCGCCACGGTCCTGCTCCTGGCGGTCCGCACGCCGTGGAGGAACTCGGCCGGACCGGTGACAGGGACGATGTCGGGCTCTTCCGGATCCATCTCTGTGAACCTGGGGGAGGGCTCCGCAGCCGTGCGCGTAGAGGGAAATCGCACTACGGACGGATTCCAGATCCAGGTCCGCACCGGCGACGCACCGGCCGAGGTCGAGATCACGGCCCTGGACGCCACGGTGACGCTCGTCTCCCCGGACGCACCCGGGCCGGCCACGAGCGGCACGGTGCGCCGGAGTCTCGAGGCCCGTTCCAGATGGTCGGTGCAGGGCACTGTGGCCGCACGCCGTGCCCCGGTGCGGGTCGTCGTTCGGTTCGAGGGCGGGCGATCGGCCACCGCCGAGCTGCGAGTGCCGGCGCATGGCTCGGCCGGGCCATGAGCGCGGGCCCTGGGCACCCAACTCCGAGCGCCATCCCGTGTCATTACCTTTACACCACGACGAAGACAGAGGCAGTCGGACCGCAACTGAACACAAGGGGAGGCAGGTCATGAAGAACTCCAGGAACGTGGTCATTCTCGCGGGCGTTGTGCTCGCCACCGTGCTGGC
>CAZADU010000729.1:0-1752 GCA_964483945.1 uncultured bacterium | reverse complement strand
AGTTTCTAGACTTGGCTGCGCTGCTCGGCGCGCGAGAGGTGAACGTGCCCATGCTGGTGCCGTCCGCTGCGGCAGCCGCGGCGGCGCGCGCTGCTTTGGCGGTCGCGGGCATCGCACCAGGTGAGCCCTACGCCCTGCTCGGACCGCGCTCGGCCTACGGACCTGCTCGCGAATGGTTCCGCGATCGATTCGTGGCCGCAGGTCGCGGGCTGGCGACTCGCGGGATGCGTGTAGCGGTCTGCGGCACCGCCGTCGAGGCGGCGACGTGTGCGAAGGTGGCGGTCGGCATCGGGTCCGCGGCGGTCTCACTCGCGGGACGCACCGACCTGCCGGCGCTGGCGGCCCTCGCGGCGGGTTCACGGCTCGCGCTCTGCAATGACTCGGGACTGGCGCACCTGGCGGCGGCGACCGGTGCCCCCACGATCCAGATCTACGGCTCGGCGTCCAGCGGCTGGACGGCCGCGCGCGGGCCGCGCGTGCGCGTGCTCCACCGCGCGCCGGTGTGCTCTCCTTGCTGGCGGCGCACGTGTCGCATCGGGACGCGCTGCCTGGACGCGGTGGGTGTGGCGTGGGTGCTGCGCGAAGCGGACCGATTGCTCGCGGGGGCGGCGTGAGGATCGCGGTCCACGCGCCTTCGGTGCGCCCGGGTGGCCGGCTCGAACTCGCACTGCTCGGGTTGCAGGCCCGCGGTCACGGCTTGCGAGTCTCGGGGACAGCGGCCCCCGGCTCGGCGCTGCTCAGCGTGGGCGAGCCCGAGGGACGCGGCCTCGGGCGCCACGAGGCGGACGTCGCCGTGGGCGGGCCCGGAGCGGGAGGGGCGCTTCTGCTCGCGGCACTTTCGGGTGCGCGCGCGGTGGTGCTGGAGCTCGAAGCCGGACCGCGCCGGGCGTGGGGACCTCTCGTTCGTTGGGGCTGGTCCGTGCTCGGCGGGCACGGCATCGTCGCCGAGTCGGAAGTGGCGGCGTTCCTCGAACTCGTGCCCGAGGAAGAGCGCGAGCGGCTGGCGATCTGGCCGGCGGGAACGACGGGCGGCGAACCCAGCACGCATCCCGACACCGGGGTGCTCGAGCGCGCGTGCGAGCGCGCACTGGCCCGCCGCACGGCGGGTCCGGGGCGCGCAGCGCTGTTCGTGGACCGCGACGGCACGCTGATCGAGGAACGGCATCATCTCTCGGACCCGGACGGCGTGGTACTCGTAGCGGGTGCGTCCGAGGCGCTCCGTTCCGCACGCGCCCAGGGTCATCCGGTCGTGGTCATCTCCAATCAGGCCGGCGTGGGCCGCGGGCTGTTCCCGGAATCACGTGTGCACGAGGTGATGGCGCGTGTGCGCGTGCTGCTGCGTGCGGACGGCGTCGAACTGGACGCCATCCGCCACTGCCCGCATGCGCCCGACGCGGGCTGCGACTGCCGCAAGCCGGGCACACGGCTGCTGCGTGAAGCCGCTGACGACCTGAGGCTGTCGCTCAAGCACTCGGTCATGATCGGCGACAAGTGGATCGATGTGGACGCCGGCCGAGGTACGGGGGGAGCAGGTGTGCTCGTGCTCACCGGACACGGCGCGGAGGAATCGCGCCAGGAGCGCCCTGCGGGTCGCGAGGCCGATACGGTGTGCGCGGACCTGGCGGCGGCGGTGCGCTGGTGCCTCGCGCGCTCCGCGGACTGACCGCGATCAGCGGTCCGGCGTGAGCGTCAGCTCGTAGGAACCACCGCCCTCGCGCACCCTGTACGTCACCGCGTAACCGGGGACGGCCA
>CAZADU010000728.1:0-4172 GCA_964483945.1 uncultured bacterium | reverse complement strand
GCCTGCGGCAACACGTTCATCGTCAAGCCCAGCGAGCGCGTGCCGCTGTCGCAGATGCGCATGTTCGAGCTGCTGCACGACGCCGGCTTCCCCGAAGGCGTGGTCAACCTGGTGCACGGTGGTAAGGACGCCGTGGACGGCATCCTGGACCACCCGGGAATCGTCGGCGTGTCGTTCGTCGGTAGCTCACCCGTGGCGCACTACGTCTACAAGCGCGGCGCCGAGAAGGGCAAGCGCGTGCAGGCGCTGGGCGGGGCCAAGAACTTCGTGCTGGTCATGCCCGACGCCGACATGGCGCGCGCGGCGAGTATCTCGACCGAGTCGTGCTTCGGCTGCGCGGGCGAGCGCTGCCTCGCCAACAGTGTCGTGCTGGCAGTGGGCGACGCCTACGAGGCCATGCGCACGCGGCTGTTGGACGAGGCGAAGAAGATCCGCGTCGGCGACGGGCTGGAGCCCGGCGTCACGATGGGCCCGGTGATCACCGCCGCGCACCGCGAGAAGGTGCTGGGTTACATCGAGAAGGGCATCGCCGAGGGCGCGACGCTGGCGCTGGACGGCCGCGGATACAAGGACCCCAAGCACCCCGACGGCTACTTCCTCGGCCCCACGATCTTCACCGACGTGAAGCCGGGAATGACCATCGCCGAGGAGGAGATCTTCGGTCCCGTGCTGTGCGTGATGAAGGCCGACACATTCGACGAGGCGGTCGAGATTGTTAAGAAGCACGACCTGGGCAACGCGTCGAGCATCTTCACCTCCAGCGGCAAGTACGCACGCGACTACCGCTACCGCGTCGAGCCGAGCATGCTGGGCGTGAACATCGGCGTGGCCGCCCCGATGGCATTCTTCCCGTTCGGCGGGGCCAAGGGCAGCTTCTTCGGCGACCTCAAGGCGCACGGCCGCGACGCGATTGAGTTCTACACCGACAAGAAGGTCACGATCACGCGCTGGTTCTAGAGGCGGCGCGGATGGAGACCGCGAGGGGAGTGCTGCAGGCCGCGGAAGTTCGGAACCAGGCTGCAAGGGTCTTGGCGGGGCGCGCCGATGACGGCGCGCCCGACTTACTTTCCGGATCGCGAATTTCCCCCTTGACGGGTTCAAAGCGCCTCCTTGTTCGAGAGCACGAGTCCATCGTGGACTCGCGCTGATTCGCACGTGGCGCGGCCGTACGGCTTCTTCCCGGGCGACTTCGCGAAAGTTGCTGTCGCGGTGCGATTCGCCGCGTGTGAGGGCAAGCACGAGAGCCGCGAACACGCGTGATACGAATTGTGCGTGCCCCCGAGGCACCCGCCCCCGCGGAGCACCGCCCATGCATCGATTCGACCGGATGCACCTGTCGCCCGAAGCCGCCCTCAGCCGTCTCGACACAGTCGACCTCGAGGAGAAGTCTAAGGTCGCCGAAGGCATCTCCCTCGTCGCCGTGATCGACCACCGCCGGGACTTTCTCGCCGCCGGGTACTCCTCCATGCTCGCCTACTGCACGGACCGCCTGCACATGTCCGAGGACCGGGCGGTTCGGCGCATCCAGGTCGCCCGAGTGGCGCTGAGGTTCCCGGAAATCTTTGAGTACCTCGCGGATGGCCGCCTCAGCGTGACCACTGCGAACGTGCTCGCTCCGCACCTCACGCCGGAGACCGCGACCCACTTGCTGGCGGCCTCGGCGTTCCGGAGCAGGCAGGAGATCGTGCGGCTGATGGCGGAACGGTCAGGCTCCGTGGCCGAAGGGCCGGCGGCGCTTGGCGGGCAGCTACATGTCGAGACTTCGTCAGGTTCATCCGCACCGGTGCGGATGGATTCGCTCGCGGGTCTCTGCGCGCCCCCGGTCGGCGACGCCAGCCCGGGAGTACCTGCGCCGACACAAGTGACGCCGAGTCGGCGCGGCAGGGTGTACCCCTCCTCCACGGGCGACCACGAGGTCCGGCTGTCCATCACGGACGAGGAGCACGACCACCTGCGCCGAGCACAGGCATTGCTCGGCCACGCGGTGCCATCTGGCGACCCGGCGCTCATCTACGCCCGTGCCATGAAGCATTACGTCGCACACCTGGAGAAACAACGCCTCGGCGTGAAGCGAGATGCGGCGACAGCGGAGGATGACCTCGGAACGGACTCGCATGCCCTGGGGCATATGAACGAGCCGCGAACTGGCCGCGGCATCCCTAAGGCCTTGCGGCGACTGGTTTGGGAGCGCGACGGCGGTCGCTGCACGTTCGTGGGCTCGAGCGGCCATCGCTGCGAAGCGACCCGCCAACTCGAGCTCGATCACATCGTGCCGGTCGCGAAGGGTGGCAGGACGACGTATGACAACCTGCGACTGCTCTGCAGGGCACATAACCAGTTCGAAGCCGAACGCGTGTTCGGCAAGGATCACGTCCAGAGCAGGCGCGAACTTGCGGCACGCGAACGAGCGCGGGCCCGAGCCGCCGCGAAGGCCGAAGCGGAGCGGGCGAAGGTCGCGGCCGACGCCGCAGCGCAGGCGGCCGCCGCGAAGGCGCAGGCGCAGGCACGGGCGCAGGCCGCGGCGCAGCATGAGCGGCGCGAGGACCTGATCGCCGCCCTTCGCGGGCTCGGCTTCACGGTGGCCCAGGCGAAGCGCGGCGCTGAGCTGTCCGACGCGATGCCCGAGGCATCACTCGAAGCGTGCTTGCGGCACGCGTTGACCGTACTCACACGTCCGATGGCAGCACGCGGCGAGTGGCGGGCGAGGTGCACGGGGTGAGCGTCGGCGCCTCGAGGCTCCGCGCTACTTCGCCACCATCACCATGCGTGTGACCGGAGGCTGCGAGCCCTGCATGAGCCGCACCCAGTAAGGACCGGGCGCGAGCTTCGCGCCCGCGCCGGCTTCCACGCTCACGCGGCCCGGGCCCGCAGCGGCGACGTCGCGGCGGTTCATCCGCCGGCCGCTCACGTCGTAGACCTCGACGCGCGCCGCACCGTCCTGAGGCAGGTCACAGGTCACGCGCAGCTTCGCGCACGCGGGGTTCGTCTGCGGCCGGATGGCGAGGGCCAGGCCCGAAGCGGTGCCCGTTCCCACGGCACCGCCTCCGGGGACCGGGGCCTGCGACTCGCTGCAGTCGCCCTGACGCTTGCCCAGCGCCTCGAGCACGCCTGAGACGTCCTCGAGCCAGCGTCGCACGTACCAGCGGAGCGGGTCTGCGGGTTGCCCCGGCATGAGCAGAGCGGCATCGCCGCGCACCACGTGAAACACGTGCTTGCGTGACTTCGTGACGAAGCGCTCGTTACCCGAACGGAACCCCATCTCGAAGCGTCCCACCACGACGACCCTGTAGTGCTGCGTCGAGTCCGGATGCTCGGCGTCGACTCCCTCCTCAAACCCGTCCATCGCCACACCGACGCTGTCCGCCGGCGCACGCAGCGTGTCGGCGCCACGGATCACGCCCTCGAAGAGTCCACGGAGCGAGCGCTCCTCGCCGGCGCGGTCGATGCCGCTCGTGTAGCGGACCAACGTGTCGCCGAGCGTGTGGAACCGAAAGTCCGCCGTGTAGTGCACCAGGATGGAATCCGCCGAGCGATCGCGGTAGCCGCGCGCGATGGCCTCGAGCGTACCCTGCGGTCCCACGACGGGCTGGTTCGAAGGCGGGATGCTCGACGGCCGCGCGGCGAGCGCATCTGCCACGAGCAGGAATAACGGCAGCGCGGCGATCAGCGCCGCATCACGGGCGGCGCGAGGAAGCGCGCGCGCGCGTCCGGCTCGAGGTGATAGACGCGCGCTCGAACGCTTGCCCCATTCGTCCACGTCGGCCATACCATCCCCTTCCGGACCCGGTGCGATCGTCGGCGTTCTGGCAGTTGCCTCGCCACCGATACAACGACCATAGCACGCTGCAAAACAGGACTTCCGGTGTATGCTGCCCGGACCTGTTCTTCCACCCGGCACCGCCCCGTGAGGCGGGACGCCCCGCGAGCGGCCGTGTCGCGCACGACCGCGCTCAGACCTGCCCGCTCGAACGGGCGGATGGCTCCGTCCGCCCGAGTGGGCGGGAGGCCACGTCCGCCCGAGCGGGCGGCAAGTCTCGGTCCGCCCCGAACGGGCGGCCGGCTCCAAGGAGTCCTGCGATGTCCCGTAAGGTCGTCGGCGGTCTCATCCAGTGTGGCAACCCCATCAACGACGAGAGCGTGCCGGTCGAGAAGGTGAAGCAGGCGATGCTCGA
>CAZADU010000727.1:0-7375 GCA_964483945.1 uncultured bacterium | reverse complement strand
GCGCATGCGGTCGAGGTCCAGCGCGAGCCCCACGAAGGTGTTGACCGCGGTGAGCGCATCGGCGCCGCCTCGTTCGCAGGCTCGCGCGGTCTCGCGGATGTCGGTCACGTCAGGCGAGAGCTTGGCGATGAGCGGCTTTGTGGTGAGTGGCCTGAGCATCGCCATGGTGCGTTCGAGCCTTGCGGGGTCGGCCCAGAAGCGCGCACCGCCGGCGGCCACGTTGGGGCACGAGAAGTTCAGCTCGAACGCGCCAACGCCTTCCTCGTCGCCGAGTGCCCGCAACAGTGTCTCCAGTTCCTCGGGCGTCTCGCCGCCGATGCTGGCGATGACCGTGGCCTTGAGCTTGCGCAACCGCGGCAGCTTCTCGTCGCGGAATCGCTCGAGCCCGACGTTCTCGAGCCCGATGCTGTTGAGCATGCCGGCCGCCGTCTCGGCCACACGCGTCGGTGCGTTGCCGGCGCGCGGCTTCACCGTGACCGTCTTGGTCACCACGCCGCCGATGCTGGCGAGATCCACCACGTGCGCGTACTCGTCGCCGTAGCCGAACGTACCCGACGCGGTGAGGATGGGGTTGCGCAACTCGAGCGAGCCGATGCGGACGGAAAGATCCACACGCTTGGGTGAGATGGGCTTGCGGGCTGGTGCCGTGTGGCTCATTCGACGCGGTCCCAATCGAGTTCGCGCGACTCGAACACGGGGCCATCGGTACAGCACATGGCCCATTCCGGATTTCCCTTGAGCGCGGCCGCGTCGGCGCCCTCGGCCAGCACGCGCTCGCGAGACTCGGCCGAACGCGGCAGCGGGCAGCCACGGCACACGCCGGTGCCGCACGCCATCACGCTCTCCATGGCGAGGTGCGCACGCGCGCCATTCGCCATGGCCCAGCGCGCGACCGCGCCCAGCATGCCGTGCGGACCACAAGAGTGGATCACGAGCGGAGCCTCGAGCCGGGGTGCCAACCGGTCGAGCACCTGCACGACATTGCCGTGGAACCCGCGCGTGCCGTCGTCGGTGGCGAGGTGCAGCTTGCTGCCTCGCTTGGCGAGCCGCTCACGCGCCTCGTCGAGGCCCACGAGCAACTTGGCGGTGCGCGCACCGAACACGAACTCGCAGCGGCGCCGCGAACGCGCCAGCACGTCGGCCGCCATGAGCAGCGGTGCCACGCCGCGCCCGCCCGCGACGAGCACCGGCGTGCCGGCCTCATCGAGTGGGTAGCCGCGGCCGAGCGGGCCGGTCAGATGCAGCGTCGCACCCTCGGCGAGTTGCGCCAGCGCTCGCGTTCCGGCGCCCACGGGCGCATACAGGAACCCGACCGCGAGTTTGCCGCCTCGCCGGGTCACGCTCGCCACGCTCATCGGGCGTGGCAGCAGCACGGGTGAAGGGAAGTCGAGCAGCAGTTGCACGAATTGTCCCGCGACGGGCGCGGTGAAGCCGGGCGGCATGTCCAGTTCGAGCCAGCGGAAGTCCGGGCCGTGAGCGCGATGCTCACGCACCCGCGCGGCGACCTGCTTCCAGGTGCGCAGCGGTGCGGCCATCAGCGGGCGACCTTCGAAGTGTCGGGTGCGGACTTCGCTTTCGCCTTCGCGGTCGCCTTCGCGGTCTTGACCGAGTCCGCGCGCGCTTTCTTGAGCGAATCCCTCTGTGCTGTGGCTCGGAGCACGGAGTCCTTCTGCGCGGGCGTGAGCTTTATCTTTTTCACGAACGACGTGAGGCTCATGGAGGTCGTTACCGGCTTCGGCGGTGGCGCGGGTGGCGCAGCCGGCTTGGCGGCAGGCACCGGCATCGCGGCCAGGGTCGCCGCAGCTGTGCCCGTGACAGCGGCGGCGGTTCCCGTCGCGGTTAGCGCACCCGCGGCGCCGGACGGCGACGGTCCCTTGATCAGGTTCGTGTCGGCCGACGTCGCAATCGCGTGCGTGGCGCTCGAGTCCGTCTCGGCAACGACCGCCTGCAGCGTGCTGGTGTCCGCCCGCGACGGCGTCGCCTTCGTCGCGACTCCTGTGGCTGCGACCGTGCCAGCGGCAGCTCCGGTCGTGGCAGCTGCGCCCGTGGCCGCCGCGGTCGTGGTGGCCGCACCCGCGGCCGCGCCGGTCGGGGCCGCCGCGACTCCCGTCACTGCGGCCGCACCCGCGGCGGCTCCTCCGGCGGCGGCCGTCCCTGCGGCACCCGCCGTCCCTGTTACAGCCGCCGCACCCGCCGTCCCTGCGGCACCCGCAGCACCCGCAGCACCCGCAGCACCCAACGCCGTGCTGCTGGGAGCGACCGTACGGGCGCCGGGCTCGTCGCGAAGTACGCGATCGGGCGCCGGCTGGACCGCGACCGGCGCGCTTCTCGGCCGGCTTCGGTCGAACTCGGCCAGCAGCGCGCCGCGACCGGTGGTGTCGGGACTCGCGAGCAGCCGTTGCAGCGAGTCGATCTGCGCGCGGCCGGCCGCGGTCGTGTCACGCAGCGAGCGCACCGCGAGCGAATCGCGCATCTCCAACATGAGGCGGACCGAGTCGGGTGCCACGCCCAGTCGCGGCGCGCCCGACGGTGGCGGGATCCCGCCCGGGACAGTGCGCGACGGGCCGAGTCGCGCAGCCTGGCTCGGGACCTGCGTGAGTTCGGCCTCGAAGATCGGTGCCGCTTTGAACTCGGGTGCGACGATCAGGCTCTCGTCCACGGTCTGCCCCTCGGCCTCGAGGTAGTCGCGCGCCGCCAACTGCGACTCGGTACGCGGGTATTCGCGCACCACCTTCCAGAACAGCGAATCCGCGCCCGCGGGCCGGTTGAGCTTGCGCGCCAGCACCCAGCCCTGCGCAGTCAGCGCGCGTGCGATGACCGACGAATCCGTGGTCGAGTCGGCGATCTGTTGGTACTCCTCGAGCGCGCGCTCGGGCCGGTCGAGGTTGAACAGGAAGTGCTCGGCGATCAGGAAGCGAGCCTCGGCCTGGCGCGCCAGAGAGTCCGAGCCGCTCGCGGTGCGGAAACGCTCGAGTCGGTCGAGATTCTCGGTGCGCTGCTGCGCCTGCTGCGCGAACTGCGTCGTGCCGCCCTGCTCCTTCACCTTCTGGTACTCGGCGCGTGCACGGGCGAAGTCCTCCGAGCCCGTCTCATACGCGAACCCAATGCGGAACTGCGCTTCGGCCGCGAGCCCGGTGCGCGGGTAATCCTGGATCACGGACTGATAGAGACGGATCGCCTCGGTCGCGTTGCCGGCCAGCAGTTCCACGCTGCCCATCCGCAGCGTCAGCTTGCCGTAGTGGTCCTGGCCCGGGCCTAGGTTGACCGGCCGGATCACGGGCTGCGCGGTGCTCCCGCTGGCGGACGGGCCGGTGCGCAGGACGGTGGGAACCGGCGGTGGCGCGGACACGTGTGAGCGCGCGTCGCGCAGCAGCTCACGCGCTGCGACCAGCTCGCGCGCCGACTCCAGGCAGTCCACCTCACGCAACAGGAAGCGCAGGCGCTCTTCGTCATTGAGCGCCAGTTCGCCCATGGTCTGGAAGTCCGAGCGCGCGGCCTTCCAGTCGCGCTGTTGGTAGCGAGCCTCGGCGCGCTGCCGCAGCGCTCGCTCGGCGAGCCGGTGCTTGGGGAAGCGTTCGAGGACCTGCCCCGCGGACTCGCCGGCCTCCTGGAAGCGGCGCAGCGACAGCAGCGCCTTGGAGCGCTCGTAGTACGCGTACGGCACCAGTTCGTGCTTGGGAGCCTGCGCGAGGAAGTTGTTGAACCGGTCCACCGAGATCTCGTGCCGCCGTGCGGCGCGGTAGGCCAGGCCGAGGAAGAACTCCGCGTCGGCCTTGAGCTCGCTCTTCGGGAACCTCGTCTGGAACTCCTCCAGCATCGCCACGGCCTTCAACGGATCGTCCGTGCCGATGAACGTACGTGCCCACATCAGCCAGGCGTCGTCCACCCACTTGGAGTTCGGGTGCACGCCGAGCAGCTTCTTGGAGTAGTCCGCTGACTTGTTGTAGTTGGTGCGCTGCGCCGAGCCCTCGCGGTCCACCTCGTAGGGCTGCCCGTCGGTGGCCTTCATGTAGTACTTCCGCGCCAGGTAGAACGTGTTGTAGTAGGCACACGAGACCGAGGCGGCGGCGAACATGGCGAGCAGGATCACGCGCAGAAGGCGCAGCAGACGGCCAGCTGTCACGACACGCTCCTCAGCAACTTCGCCACCTCACAGTGCTTCCTGCAGGCTCGTCACGTCGAGCGGGCCGCGGCGCATCGCCTCGAGCCCGGCCACGGTCACCTGCGCACCGGCCAGCGTGGTCACCACGGGCACGCCCATGGCCACCGCGCGCTCGCGGATGGCCTGCTCGTCGTACTCTGAGGCGCGTCCGAGCGGCGTGTTGATGACCATCTGGATCTCCCCGTTCTCGATCAGGTCAGCCACGTGCGGCCGGCCCTCGTGCACCTTGAATACCTCGCGCACCGGGATACCATTTCGCCCCAGGAACCGGGCCGTGCCGCGGGTCGCCACCAGTCCATACCCCAGTTCGACCAGTTTCTTCGCCATGAACGTGATGGCACGCTTGTCGTCGTCGCGCACGGACAGCAGCACATTGCCCGAATCGGGCAGGGCCTCGCCCGCGCCCAGGTGGGCCTTGGCCAGTGCGCGGCCGAAGTCGAGGTCCCGGCCCATGACTTCGCCGGTGGACTTCATCTCGGGGCCAAGCAGCGCGTCCTCCCCCGGGAACCGGCTGAATGGCAGCACCGGCTTCTTCACACTGATCATGCGCGGTTCGGTCTCGACGGGCCGGATGTCCGCCAGCCGTTCGCCCACCATGACGCGCGCCGCCAACCGAGCCAGCGGCAGGCCGACCGCCTTGCTCACGAACGGCACCGTACGCGAGGCGCGCGGGTTGGCCTCGAGCACGTAGATCTCGCCCAGGCGCACTGCGTACTGCACGTTCATGAGCCCGCGCACACCCAACGCGAGCGCCAGCCGTGCCGTGATGGTGCGCACCTCGGCCACGGTGGACTCGCCCAGCGTGAAGGGCGGGATCACGCAGGTGGAGTCGCCGGAGTGAATGCCGGCCTCCTCGATGTGCTCCATGACCGCACCGACCAGCACCGACTCGCCGTCGGCGACCGCGTCCACGTCGACTTCGAGCGCGCCCTCCAAGAACTTGTCGATCAGCACCGGCTCGTCGGGTGAGACGAGCACCTCGCGCTGGAGCCAGTCCTCGAGTTCGCTCCTCTCGTAGACGATGCGCATGCCGCGACCACCCAGCACGTACGACGGACGCACCAGTACGGGGTAGCCTAACTGCTCGGCGCTGGCGACAGCCTCCTCGCGCGTCGAGGCGATGCGCGACTCCGGTTGCTTCAAGCCCAGCCCGGCGACCAGATCGCGCCAGCGCGCGCGGTTCTCGGCCAGGTCCAGCCCGTCGTACGACGTGCCCAGCAGCGGCACGCCCGCCTCGTGCAGCGCCTTGGCGAGCTTCAACGGCGTCTGGCCACCCAGCTGCACGATCACTCCGATCGGCTTCTCGCGGTCCACGATGTTCAGCACGTCCTCTGCGGTGAGCGGCTCGAAGTACAGCCGACTCGACACGTCGTAGTCGGTGCTGACCGTCTCGGGGTTGGAGTTGGCGAGCAGCACGTCGTAGCCGCGGGATTTCAGCTCGAGTGCCGCCTGCACGCAGCAGTAGTCGAACTCGAGCCCCTGCCCGATGCGATTCGGGCCGGAGCCCAGGATGAGCACGCGCGCGCGAGTGGATTCCGGCACCTCGCACTCGTCCTCGTAGGTCGAATAGAAGTACGGCGTCTCGGCCTTGAACTCCGCACCGCAGGTGTCGACCGCCTTCATCACCGGGATCACGCCGGCGGCGATGCGCCGGCGGCGCACTTCCATCTCGGGCAGGCTCCAACGCAGGCCGAGGTGGCGGTCCGAGAACCCCAGCCGCTTGGCGGCGCGCAGCGTGTCCACGTCCCACGCCGTGCCGCGCAGCGCACGGTCGAAGTCGGTGATGCGCCGCATCTGGTGCAGGAACCACGGGTCGATGCCGGTGACCTCAGCCAACTCTTCCGGCTTCTGGTCAGCGGCCAGCAGCCGGAACAAGTCGCGCAGCCGCTCGGGTGAGGGCTCGCGCAGCGTGTGCTGCAACGCTTCCACCTCGTGCGCGGCGGCCGGCTCCGGCAGCACGTCGCCGCCCGTCTCGAGCGCTCGCCAGCCTTTCAGCATCGCCTCGGGGAACGTGCGCCCGATCGCCATCACCTCGCCCACCGACTTCATGCGAGTGCCGAGCCGGCGGTCGGTGAAGCGGAACTTCTCGAACGCCCAGCGCGGGATCTTGATGACGCAGTAGTCGAGCGACGGCTCGAAGCAGGCCGGGGTCTTCTTCGTGATGTCGTTGGGGATCTCGTCCAACGTGAGGCCTACCGCGAGCATCGCGCTGATCTTGGCGATCGGGAACCCGGTCGCCTTGCTGGCCAGTGCGGAGCTGCGCGAAACACGCGGGTTCATCTCGATCACGCGCATCTCGCCGTTGGCGGGATTGACCGCGAACTGGATGTTGCAGCCGCCGGCCTCGATCTTGATCGCGCGGATGATGCGCAGTGAGGCGTCGCGCATGTCCTGGTAGCAGCGGTCCGACAGCGTCTGGGCGGGGGCCACGGTGATGGAGTCGCCGGTGTGCACGCCCATCGGGTCGAAGTTCTCGATCGAGCACACGATGACCACGTTATCGTGGCAGTCGCGCATCACCTCGAGCTCGAATTCCTTCCAGCCCAGCAAGCACTCCTCGATCAGGATGCTGCCGTTGGGACTGGCGGCGATGCCCATGCGGGCCGCCTCGCGCAGGTGACGGCGGTCGTAGACCAGCCCCGAGCCCTGCCCGCCCAGCGTGAACGACGAGCGGATGACCAACGGGTAGCCCAACTGCTCGCCCAGGGCGACGGCGTCGGCCACCGTAGTGGCGTAGCCGCTCTTGGGCAGGTGCATGCCGGCCTTCTCCATCGCCTGCTTGAACAGGTTGCGGTCCTCGGCCGTCTCGATGGCGTCGAGCGAAGCGCCGATCAACTGCACGCCGTACTTCTCGAGCACGCCACTCTTGGCGAGTGCGACGGCGAGGTTCAACGCGGTCTGCCCGCCGAGCGTGGGCAGCAGCGCGTCAGGGCGTTCCTTCTCGATGATGCGCTCGGCGATGCTCGGGATGAGCGGCTCTACGTAAGTGTGATCGGCGAACTCGGGGTCGGTCATGATCGTGGCCGGGTTCGAGTTGAGCAGCACGATCTCGTAGCCCAGCGCCTTGAGCGCGCGGCAGCCCTGCGTGCCCGAGTAATCGAACTCGCACGCCTGACCGATCACGGTGGGCCCCGAGCCGATGATGAGGATTTTGCGAAGGTCGTCGCGCCGGGGCATGGCAGCGCGTCGCAGTAGCACAGACCGCAGGCGGGG
>CAZADU010000726.1:0-2032 GCA_964483945.1 uncultured bacterium | reverse complement strand
CGCCGCGCCCGCCAGCGTCGTCGCTCCGCCGAAGACGAACACGCGGCCCGAGTCGTGCACCGCCACGTGGCCGCGTAGGGTGGGCAAGGCGGGGCCGACCGGGGAGAGTGGCGTCCAGATCAGCCCCAGGTAGCCGATGCGGAAGCGCCAGACGTCAGAGTACTGCTCGTCGAGGTCCGGATTGGCGCCCCCGATGACGACGAACTCCGAATCGGAGAGGGCGACCGCCGTGTGGCCGGTGCGTGCCGGGGGCCGTGTCACGGTGAGCGTCGCGGCATCGAACCGGTAGTCCTGGGCCGTGACCTGGCGATCGCGGCTTACTCGCGTGAATCGGTCCCACACCGCGCCGTTCTGGTCGCGGCCACCGAACAGGAACCCGCTGCTCCCCAACTGGGCCAGGCTCGCCTCGGAGACCGGGTCCATGTAAACAAGCGGCTGAGTGGTGATCACCGGCACCGCGGTCGGCTCCCATGTGCCGTCGGGCTCCATCGCATAGCGCTGTACGTACCGGACCGTGCTGTCCGTCGGGCCGTTCTCCTTCACACCACCGACCGCGAGGTAGGAGAAGCTGCTGCTGCCCGAGGCGGTCACGATCCGCCCATCGGGAAGCAGTGTGTTGGTCGGGTACCAGCGCCGGTGGGTCATCGGCTCCACGGGCGCCCAGGCGCCCTGCGAGCTGGCCGAGGGATCCAGGAACGCCGCCTCACGGATTCCCACCTCGAACCGCTCGTCGCCCCCGGTCACGAACAGCCGGCCGTCGCCGGCGAACGTGTGCCCGGCGCAGAACAGGTTCTCGAGCGGCATGCCCAGTCCCAGCGGGTGGAAGCTCGTTGCCGGGTACGCGCCACCATTGATGGTGCCATCGGCCGCGGGTGTGGGTGTGTCCCAGCCGAGCACGTTCCCCACCGGGGAAGGCGCGCCGTGGTTCCACCACAGTACGCGGGTGTGATACCCCGACGGCCCACCCGGCATGAGCATCAGGTGCACGGCCGGAGAACCCCAGTCCACTGCATTCGTCCACTTCCCCGGGTGCGTGGGATTCGCACTGGTGTGCGACGCGACGAGCACCGACAGGAGGGGCACGACTCCGGCCAGCGTGTGGGCGAGCGACCTGCTCGTGCGGCAACGGCCACGTATGCGTATGGCGAACCCCCCCGTTGCCATGCGGTCTCGACCCGGCTTGGAGGGCCCGAGCGTGGGCATGGCGACAGGGCACCACTAAACCATGTCATAGCGGGGGTCAAGATAATGTTATATCGCTTGCCGTGAGAGTGAGTTACGATAGTGGGCAAGGGGGTCTTGCATGCGCCGACTCTACTTGGTGAGCTTCCTCTACTTCATGTTCGGTGCACCGTCGGGCATCGCGAGTGCTTGGCCAGCCCAGGGACTACTGGTCGCACCGTCACCGATTGGATCGCAGACCCGGCCCCGACTGATATCGCGGCACGACGGGAAGGTTCTCGTGTATTGGGAGGACACCCGTTTCAGCATTGTCTGCTGCGAGGAGGATTTGTTCGGGCAACTAGTCATGCCTTCGGGCCTGATCGCCCTCGGCTGGCCCGACACGGGCCTGATGATCGCGCGTGCAAGGGACGAGCAGATTTCCTCGACCGCCCTGCTCGCCCCCGATGGCACTTTCATCGTCGGAATCGAGGACTGGCGCGGCAGCGGTTTTCCTGGCACGCGCAAGGACGCCTACCTCACGCGCGTGCGCGCAGAAGGCTCGATCGATCCGGCATGGCCTCGCCATGGGTTGCAGACCACGTCGGCGGTGCTGGACGAGTACCCGCAGCGGCTGGTGTGGGTGGCGCCGGATACAGTGGTGCTGGGATGCATCTACGGACTGCCCGCGCTTTCCGACACGTCGCACCAGGTGCTGGTGCAGCGGGTGGCGGTGGGACCCGGCGCGCCCGCGCTCCAGTGGGGCGCGGAGGGGCTGGTGGTCGCGCGCCGAAACGAGCTGAGCGAGGTGGGCCTGGCACCCGACGACGCGGGCGGCGTGTACGTGATGTACAACCAGGTGCGCAACGAC
>CAZADU010000725.1:0-11438 GCA_964483945.1 uncultured bacterium | reverse complement strand
GGGGCCGGAGGTCACGCTGGCCGACGGCCGGCGAGTGCTGGTGTTCTGCGCCAACAACTACCTCGGCCTGTCGAGCCACCCGCGTGTGATCGAGGCGGCGCATCGCGCGCTCGATTCGCACGGTTTCGGTCTGTCGTCCGTGCGATTCATCTGCGGCACGCAGGATCTGCACCTGGCGCTCGAGAAGAAGATCGCTGAGTTCGTGGGCACCGAGGACGCGATCCTCTATGCGGCCTGTTTCGACGCGAACGGTGGTGTGTTCGAGCCGCTCTTGGGTGAGGCGGATGCCATCATCTCCGACGAGCTGAACCATGCCTCGATCATCGACGGGATCCGGCTGTGCAAGGCCAAGCGCTGGCGTTACCGCAATAACGACATGGCCGACCTGCAGCGCTGCCTCGAGGAAGCGGCCGCGGCCGGCTGCCCGCAGAAGTTGGTGGTCTCGGACGGCGTGTTCAGCATGGACGGCACGGTCACGAACCTGAGGGGCATCGTCGAGCTGGCCGAGCGTCACGAGGCGATGGTGATGATCGACGAGTGCCATGCGACCGGGTTTGTAGGTGCGACCGGGCGCGGCACGCCCGAACTGCACGGCGTGCGCGGGCGCGTCGACATCATCACGGGCACGCTCGGCAAGGCGCTGGGTGGGGCGCTCGGCGGCTTCACCGCGGCGCGGCGTGAGATCATCGCGTTGTTGCGGCAGCGCTCGCGGCCCTACCTGTTCTCGAACACGCTGCCGCCCGCCGTGGTGGGTGCGGGTATCGCCGTGTTCGACTTGCTCTCGAGCACGACCGAGCTGCGCGACCGCCTCGAGGTGAATACCAAGCGCTTCCGCGGCGCGATGACCGCGGCCGGGTTCGACATCCGTCCGGGCGAACACCCGATCACCCCGATCATGCTCCACGACGAGCGGCTCGCCCACGACTTCGCCGCGCGCCTGCTCGAGAAGGGCATCTACGTCGTCGGCTTCTCGTATCCCGTGGTGGCCAAGGGGAAGGCACGTATCCGCGTGCAGCTCTCGGCGGCACACACGGCGGAGCACATCGACCGCGCCGTGGCTGCATTCACCGAAGTCGGGCGCGAACTGGGCGTGCTCAAGCAGGCCACGGCTCGCTGAACCGGGGGTACTCGCCCGGCTCGCGCGTCCTTGACCCTCACCGGGTACGCCGCTAACTTCGCCGCGTTTGCCCCACGCCAAGGAGAAGCACGTGCAGCCGCCGCCGGCCCTCAGACGCACCCCGTTCCACGAGTTCCACCGCGCCGCGGGTGCGAAGCTCGTCGAGTTCGCCGGCTACGAGATGCCGGTCCGCTACACGGGCGACGTGCGTGAGCATCTGGCCGTGCGTACCGCCGCGGGGCTGTTCGACATCACGCACATGGGCGAGTTCGAGGTGCGCGGCCCGGGGGCGACGGAATGGCTCGACCGCATGGTCACGAACCACGTCGCCGCGCTGGTACCGGGACAGGCGCTCTACTCACCGATGTGCCGCCCGGATGGCGGCATCGTGGACGACTTGTTGGTCTACCGCTACGCCGACCACCACATGCTGGTGGTGAACGCCTCGAACAGCGCGAAGGACTTCGCGTGGCTCGACAGCCACCGGCCCGCCGAGGTGAGCCTCGTGGATCGTTCCGACGCCACCGCGCTGCTCGCGGTGCAGGGCCCTCAGGCGGCCGACCTCCTTCGCGGCCACGTGCCCGGGGCAGCGATGGAGCTGGGTTACTACCGCTTCACGACGGGTTCGCTATTCGGCGTCCCGGCGACCCTGTCGCGGACAGGCTACACGGGCGAGGACGGCTTCGAGCTGTACTTTGACCCGGCGCACGCCGCGACCGTGTGGAACGGGTTGATCGAAGCAGGGAAGCCGCACGGCCTGGAGTTGGTGGGCCTCGGCGCGCGCGACACGCTGCGCCTCGAGATGGGGTACATGCTCTACGGCAACGATATCGACGACACGACGACGCCGCTCGAGGCGGGTCTCGGCTGGACGGTGAAGCTCGCCAAGGGCGACTTCCACGGCCGTGATGTGCTGGTGAAGCAGAAGGCCGACGGCCTCCAGCGCCGGCTCGTCGGGTTCCAGCTCGACGGGCGCCGCATGCCGCGCCACGGCATGCGCATCCTGAGCGGCGGCCGCCCCGTCGGTGCAGTCGCGAGTGGCACGTTCAGCCCCAGTCTCGAGTGCCCCATCGGCATGGGCTACGTCGAGACCGCTCTGGCCGCAAACGGCACGGCGCTCGAGATCGAGGCCGGCTCGACCATTCTTGCCGCGCGGGTCACCGCGCGGCCGTTCTACACGCGCGGGACGCATCGTTCCTGACCTGGAGGAAGCCGACGTGACCTTTCCCGAGGATCTCCGTTACACGCGCGAGCACGAGTGGGCGCGCGAGCAGGGCGGCGTGGTGACGGTGGGGATCACCGGCTACGCCACCGACCAGCTGGGCGACGTCGTATTCGTGGAACTGCCCGACGTCGGCCGCAAAGTCGAAGCGGGGAAGCCGTTCGGCGTGGTCGAGGCAGTGAAGACCGTGAGCGACTTGTACGCACCACTCGCCGGCGAAGTGGTCGAGGTGAACACGGGGCTGGGCGACGACCCCGCCGTCGTGAACCGGGAACCCTACGGTGCGGGCTGGATGGTGCGCATCAGGGTTTCCGATCCTGCCGCCTTCGGCGCGCTGCTCTCCAGCGCGGATTACGCCAAGCTGGTCGAGGAATCGCACGCTTGAGATCACGCCCGCTCGAGCGCCTCGCTGTCGTGCAGCCTGTCACGGATCCTGTCGTGGAGCCTGGGGCGTGAGCACGGTCCCGGCGATCTCGCAGGTTTCGCCGCCGGGCATGGGGTGGGTTTTCGATCCGTGGAGCGAGCGGCCGCGGGCGGCCGGCGTGGCCGCCCTCGCGGTGCTGGCGATGTGGCTGATGATCGTCGCTGCAGCACTCCCGGCAATTCTCGCGTTGCTTCTGGGCGCGTTCGTGGCTCTGCCGTTGCTGCCGGCGTTCGTGCCGGCCTCCTGCCGGGTCGGGGCCGTCGGTGCCGAGCGCCGCGGGCTCCTGGCGGTGGAGCGACGGGCGTGGGGCGATGTGCGTCGCATCGAGGACGTGCCGGTGGGCGTGCTGCTGTCGCCCTACTCGGAGCGCCATTGGCTGGACGCGACGCGAGCGCTCACACTGCCCATGCCGGGAGCCAGGCGGGCCGAGTTGCGCGCCGCGGTGCGCGAATGGTGGGGGCGGCGTGAACGCGGTTGAACTTTCGCCCGAGGACCGTGCTCTGCTCGAGAAGCTCGCACAGCGCGTGGTGGACATGCGGCTGGAAACACCCGCGATTCTCACACTCGAGGGCGCGCGACCACTGTCGGTCCTGGCCGGGCAGGCGATGCTTTTCTTCGAGCCGTTCGCACAGGCGCTGTTCCGGTTTGGGGACTACCGCCGCGTCGCCTCGTTGGTCGAGCGGCGGGACGCGCTCGAGGCGCTCACGCGGATGATCGAGGAACGCGCAGACGCGCGCGAGAAGGAGAAGCGCGGATGACCGTGATCCCCGAGAACATCCGTTCCATCCTGGCCACGGATTGTGGATCCACCACCACCAAGGCCGTGCTGATCGAACGCGGCCCGGATGGCTACCGCCTGGTGACGCGCGGCGAGGCCCCGACAACGGTCGAGGCCCCATTCGAGGACGTCACCCGTGGCGTGCTGAACGCGGTGAAGGAGGTCGAGGAACTGCGCGGGCGCCGGTTGATGGATGGCGACCGCATCCTGTCGCCGCAGCAGGGCGACGACGGCGTGGACCTCTACCTGAGCACGTCGAGCGCAGGTGGTGGGCTGCAGATGATGGTGTCCGGGCTGGTGCTGCAGATGACGGGCGAGAGCGCGCAGCGCGCCGCCCTCGGAGCGGGGGCGATCGTCATGGACGTGATCGCGCTGAATGACGGGCGGCGGCCGCACGAGAAGATCCGCCGCATGCGGCAGTTGCGTCCCGACATGATCCTGCTGTCGGGGGGCACCGACGGCGGGGACGTGCGACGGGTGACCGAGATGGCCGAGATCATCGCCGCCGCCGACCCGCGCGCGCGGCTTGGCGCGGGCTACGAGTTGCCGGTGATCTACGCCGGGAACAAGGACGCCGCACCCATGGTGCAGGACTGCCTCGGACCCGTCACCGCGCTGAGCGTCGTGCCCAACCTGCGCCCGACGCTCGAACGCGAGAACCTCAAGCCCGCGCGCGACGCCATCCACGACCTGTTCATGGAACACGTCATGGCGCACGCGCCCGGGTACAAGAAGCTCATGACCTGGTCGCCGGTGCCCATCATGCCCACACCGGGCGCGGTCGGGCTCATCATCGAGAAGGTGGCCAAGCGCGATCGCATGGCCGTGGTGGGAGTGGACATCGGTGGCGCGACCACCGACGTGTTCTCGGTGTTCCGCGTCACGGGCACCGAAGACACGGTGTTCAACCGCACCGTGTCGGCGAACCTCGGCATGAGCTACTCGATCTCGAACGTCATGGCCGAGGCGGGTATCGAGAACATCCTGCGCTGGGTGCCATTCCCTGTGGACGAGGTCGAGCTGCGCAACCGCATCAAGAACAAGATGATCCGCCCGACCACGATTCCGCAGACGCTCGACGACCTGGTCATCGAGCAGGCCATCTGCCGCGAGGCGCTACGGTTGTCGTTCGAGCAGCACAAGTCGCTGGCGGTGGGCCTCAAGGGCAAGCAGACCGCGCGCGACATCTCGGACACGTTCGAGCAGTCGGGTTCCGGTGCGACGCTCGTGGACCTCATGGACCTCGGGCTGCTGGTGGGTTCGGGCGGCGTGTTGTCGCATGCGCCGCGGCGCGCGCAGTCCATGCTCATGATGATCGACGCGTTCCTGCCCGAAGGCGTCACCGAGTTGGCGGTGGACAGCATCTTCATGACGCCACAGCTCGGCGTGCTGTCCACGGTGCACGAGGAAGCCGCCACCCAGGTGTTCGAACGCGACTGCCTGATCATGCTGGGTGCCTGCGTCGCACCGGTGGGCACGGGCCGCCCCGGGCACGCGTGCGTGCGCGTCGAGGTGGCCAGCGAAGGCACCGCCCCGGTGACGAGGGACGTGGCGTACGGTGAACTCCTGTGCATGGCACTTCCCGAAAACCGAGCGGCCACGCTCACCGTGTCGCCCGAACGTGGCTTCGACGTGGGCGGGGGCAAGGGCAAGCCCGTCACGCGCACGGTGCGAGGGGGCGTGGTGGGGCTCGTGGTGGACACGCGCGGCCGCCGGCCGTTCACGCTACCCACGGACGCCGCCGCGCGCATTGCGCGGCTACGCCAGTGGAACGAGGCCCTCGGCCTCTATGCGAGAGAGGTCTAGCGGTGAGTCACTCCTACACCCCGGGCCTTCGCGTCACGGCCGACACGGTCGTGCGCCGCGAGCGGCGGTTGCCGCTCAAGGGCGAAGTCATCGTGGGCCGCGGCCAGGCCGTGGAGCCCGACTCGGTCGTGGCGCGTGCCGAACTGCCCGGCAACGTGCAGACCGTGAACCTCGCCGCCAAGCTGGGCATGGACCCCGCTCGAGTCGGGAGTGCGCTCTTGCGACCCGTGGGCAGCTTCGTCAAGCAGGGCGAAGTGATCGCCACGGCGAAGGGCCTGTTCGGCATGTTCAACAGCAAGGTGGAATCGCCTGCCGACGGCACCGTCGAGACCGTTTCGAGCGTGACCGGCCAGCTGCTGCTGCGCGAGCCGCCCATCCCCGTGGAGGTGAACGCGTACGTTCGCGGGCAGGTGGCGGAGGTCATGGGTGGGGAAGGCGTGATCGTGGAATCCCGCGGGGCGCTTATCCAGGGCATCTTCGGCGTGGCCGGTGAGACGTTCGGCCGGATCGTGGTGGCGACCGCGCGTCCCGACGAACCGCTCGAGCCCGCGCACCTGGTCTCCGAGCACCGCGGAGCGGTGGTGGTGGGCGGAAGTCACACCACGCACGCCGCGGTGAAGCGCGCGAGAGAGCTGGGTGTGGCCGCGCTCGTGGTGGGCGGTTTCGACGACCACGACCTGCGCGAACTGCTCGGCCGTGACCTCGGCGTGGCCATCACCGGGCAGGAGGACATCGGACTCACGCTCGTGCTGACGGAGGGCTTCGGCCGCATTGCCATGGCTGCGCGCACATGGGATCTGCTCAACGCGTGCTCCGGCCGCGTCGCGTCGGTGAGTGGCGCGACGCAGATCCGTGCGGGCGTGATGCGCCCCGAGCTGTTCGTGCCGCACACGAGCGGTGCCTCGGGCCCGGCCAGCGCGGAGGGCGGCGGCTCTCTCGAACTCGGCAGTATCGTGCGTGTCATCCGCCAGCCTTGGTTCGGCCGAATCGGCCGCGTGGTGGAGCTGCCGCACGAGCTGCGCCCGCTCGACACCGAGGCGCTCGTGCGCGTGCTGGTGGTGGAGTTCACGGACGACGGCGAGCATGCCACCGTGCCGCGCGCGAACGTCGAACGGATCGCCGGCTGATGCGTCGTTCTCGCGCCGGTGCGTTCGTCGTTGACGCGCGGCGGGATGCGTTGCTAGCGTGCGAGCTCGCTCAGGAGCAGTTCCCATCCTTGGAGGGTCGTTGACGATCCACCGCCGACCGATGCGCGCCACGCGCGTGCTGTTCCTGATCGCTGCGCTCGCGTGCGGCGGGGGAGCGGCGTCGGCACAGCAGGGCGCGGCGCTGGTGCCCGCACCGGCGCCGCCTTCTGGCCTGACCTACGCGGATGTCCCGAACGATGCGGGCACGGCCGTCACGCTGTCGTGGCGGAAGTCGCCCGACGATTCGGTGGGACTCGGCCGGGTGAAGGGCTATGTGCTGGAGCGCGGCGGCTCACCGGTTGGACCGTGGGAGACGGTCGACTCGCTGGCGGTCGCCACCACCGAGTACGTGGACCAGGACATCGAACGCGACCGGCCCTACTTCTATCGCATCTCGGCCTTTGGCCCCGGTGGCCTCGCGCTGGCCCTCGCCAACGCCGGCCCCGCGATCGGCCGCGAATCGTGGTTCAACTCAACGCGTTCGAGCGTGCTCGCGTTCGTCGTGGCGTTCTTCCTGCTCGTGCTCTACTACATGTCGCTGGCGCAGACCGGGCGTAAGCCGTTCGTGCGCCGCCTCGCCGGCATCGACGCCATCGAGGAGGCCATCGGTCGCGCCACCGAGATGGGCCGCCCGGTGCTGTATGTGCCGGGCATCCAGGACATCGACGAGATGCAGACCGTGGCGGGCCTGGTCATCCTCGAGAGCGTCGCGCGGCTCACCGCGAAGTACGAGACCCCGATCCGCGTGCCGGTCGCCTATCCGATCCCGTTCACGATCGCGCAAGAGATGGTGAAGAGCGGCTACTTGCATGCTGGCCGTCCCGAGGCCTACGACCCCGACTCGGTGTCATTCGTCTCGCCGGAGCAGTTCGCCTATGTCGCCAAGCTCAGCGGCATCATGATGCGCGACCGCCCCGCGGCCCACATCTTCATGGGCGCGTTCTTCGCCGAGTCGCTGCTGCTGGCCGAGACCGGGTACGCCACCGGTGCGATCCAGGTGGCGGGCACCGCGAACGTGCACCAGCTGCCCTTCTTCGTCGTGGCCTGCGACTACACGCTCATCGGCGAGGAACTCTACGCGGCCAGCGCCTACCTGTCGGGCGAGCCGCGCCTGGTGAGCGGACTCAAGGCGGCCGACATGCTCAAGCTGCTCGTCATCCTCGTGATCCTCACCGGCTGCGTGCTCGAGACGATGGGCATCCATGGCCTGACCCGATGGATGGAGACGCAATAGCCCGATGAAACGCGAACTTCCCCTGCTCATGACGGCGGTGATCGGCCTGTTCATGATCCTGTCGTTCTTCGTGCCGCACCACTGGGTGAGCGTGCCCGCCGACTTCCTGCAGCAGGGCGCCGTCATCGTGGTGGCGTTCGGCTATGTGCTGGGCGGAGCGAGTGCCTTGCGCGCGAATCTCGAGGGCATCGCCCGGCGCCAGCAGGACTGGCCGTACAAGTTGGTGCTGGTGGTGTCGCTGGTTGCGACCGTGGTGGTGGGCTTGGTGGACGGCCGGCGCTGGCAGGAGCCGGGGACCGCGTCGATGTTCCTTTACGACCAGATGTACTCGCCCATGCAGGGAACGATGTTCTCGCTGCTCGCGTTCTTCATCGCTTCGGCCGCGTTCCGCGCGTTTCGCATCCGCACCGTCGAGGCCGGGCTGCTCGCCGCGGCCGCACTCATCGTGATGCTGGGCCGCGTCCCGGTCGGCGACGCGCTCACGTCGTGGCTGCCGGAGTCGGTGCGCATGTCGGCGTTCCAAGAGTGGATCATGAACGTGCCGCAGAACGCCGCGAAGCGCGCCATCCTCATGGGTGCCGCGATGGGCGTGATGGCGACCGGGCTGCGCGTGATCCTCGGCATCGAACGCTCCTATCTCGGCGGAGGGGACTGACGTGAACCTCACCGCCCTCGAAAAGCTCGATCGCCGCTGGCTGTTCCTGATCGTCGGCCTGCTGGTGCTGGGCCCGTTGCTGTACCCGCTCGGCTTGCCGCTGGGGACGTCCAAGCCCGTGCGCATGTTTCATGATGCCGTGGCGGCGATTCCCGACGGCTCCATCGTGCTGATGTCGTGCGACTACGACCCTGGGGCCAAGCCGGAAGTCGTGCCCATGACCCGGACCGCGTTCCGCCAGCTGCTCGAGAAGCGTTGCCGCGTCGTGGTCACCTGCCTGTGGCCGGGCGGGCCGAGCCTCGTGGACCGGACGATCGAATCCGTCGCCGACGAGATGCGCGCCGAGGGCCACGACATCGTCTACGGGCGCGACTACGTGAACCTGGGCTACAAGGCGGGCTACGAGGCGGTCATGGTCCTGATGGGCAAGGGCATCGCGAACGCGTTCCCTCAGGACCAGCGGACGAATGTCACCGCCAGCCTGCCGCTCATGAAGGATGTGCGGGACTATTCCAGCTTCGCCATGCTGGTGAACATCTCGTCGGGCTACCCGGGCACCAAGGAGTGGGTGCAGCAGGTGAACTCGCGGTTCCACCTGCCCATGGTCTCGGGCTGCACCGCCGTGAGTGCGCCGGAGTACTACCCCTATCTGCAGTCCGGGCAGCTCAAGGGCCTGCTGGGTGGAATGGCGGGCGCAGCGGAGTACGAGAAGATCCGCGGCGAGAAGGGTGCTGCCACGAAGGGCATGGACGCGCAGTCGCTCGCACATGCGTTCATCGCGCTGTGCATCATCGCCGGCAACGTGGTGCACTGGAGCAAGCGCGGGGCACGCTCATGAACGTCAGCACCGACCTGAGCGTGTGGCTGGCCGCACTCCTGACGCTGTGCATCCTGTCGTTCCTGTACAAGGACAATCCGCTGTACAAGTTGGCGGAGCACCTGTTCGTCGGCATCTCGGCCGGCTACTACATCGTGCTCAACTTCTGGACCGTGGTGATCCCCAATCTGTACGACCCGCTCATGCGCTCGTTCACCGGGCGTGACCCGGTGACCCACGCGGTGGTGCAGCAGGTCGGCGGGCCGTTCCAGGGGTCGCTCGGCGACTACCGTGGCTGGCTGCTCATCCCCGCCCTGCTCGGCGTGCTGCTGTTCACGCGCATGGTGAGTCGAATCCAGTGGATGTCGCGCTGGTCACTGGCCATGATCATCGGCGTGTATGCGGGCCTGAAGACCACCGGCTTCGCCCAGGGCGACCTCGTCGCCCAGGTGCAGGGCAGCATGCAGCCGTTGTGGACGGGCGAGCTGTGGGCCGGGCTGAACGCCATGCTGTTCACGGTCGGGCTGCTCACGTCGCTGCTGTATTTCTTCTACAGCAAGGAACATAAGGGAGCGCTCGGCGTGGCGGCGCGCACCGGTATCGTGTTCCTGATGGTGTCGTTCGGCGCCGGCTACGGCTACACCGTCATGTCACGCCTGTCGCTGCTCATCGGACGCTTCCAGTTCCTGCTCGAGGAATGGCTCGGCGTAGGCTGATGCGCCCGCGCCCGGTCACGGGTGCGCTGGCCCCGTGGCGATGAGCGCCCTGCTGCTGTGGGTGGACGGCGCGCACGATGCACCCTCGAACATGGCGCGCGACGCCGCGCTGCTCGAACGCTGCGAGTCCGGAGCACTCCGCGGGCCGGTCCTGCGACTGTTCGCGTTCTCGCCGCCCGGCATCACGCTGGGGCGTTCGCAGGACCCTGCCGTCGAGCTCGACCTCGCGGCCGTGGAACGCGATGGGGTGCGCTGGGCGGTGCGCCCGACGGGTGGCCGCGCAATCTGGCACGAGCAGGAGTGGACCTTCTCGCTGGTGACCGGGCTTGGCCTGGAGGGCTGGGCCAGCACTCCGGGCGAAGCGTACGAGCGGACGGGGAGGCTATTCGCGGAATCACTCGTGCTGCTGGGTGTTCCCGCCGCGCTTTCACCCGGCTCGGCGCGGGGTCCCGGCCCGCCGCGCACTGCGCTCGGCGCCGCACCGCCATGCTTTGCCTCGACGGCGCGGAATGAACTTGTGGCCGGCGGCCGCAAGCTGGCCGGAATTGCACAGCGCGCGGTGCGGGGAGCGCTGCTGCAGCAGGGGAGCCTCCTGCTTGGCGATGCGCACGCGAGACTGGCGTCGTACATGCGCGTGCCCGACGGCGAGCGTGAACGGTTGCGCGCGAACTGGAGCGAGGCGGCCGCACCCGCGGGACGCTGGCTCGAAGGGGACGTCTCGCTGGAGCGGCTGGCGGGGGCGGTCGCCGAGGCCCTCGTGACTCCGTTCGAGCGAATCGGTGCAGAGGGGGCCGAACGGCTCGGGTTGCCCGAACTGCCGCGCCGGTCGGGCTGAGATTGCCTCGCCGAGAGCCGCCTCCCTATACTGCGCCGGGCCTGTAACTTCTTGCGTGACATGGAGCCAGCCCCGGACCCGGACCCAGACCCGAGAGGGAGAACGTGATGCGCACTCGTGTGATCGGAGCCGTGCTCCTGGCCGTGACGTTCGCCTCGGCCGGCTGCGGGGGCGGGAAGCGCGCGCAGGGCGCCCACGTCGATCGCGAACCGCTCCCCGCGGACACCATGACGGTCCGCATGGACGAGTTGGGTGCTTACGGCGGTCGCTTCGTTGTGGGCGCCACGTCGAGCCCCAAGACGTTCAACCCCATCATGGCCAATGAGACCTCCTCCACCGACGTCAACGGCCGCATGTTCGAAGCCCTCGTGGACATCGACTATCGGACACAGGAGGACATCCCGATCCTCGCCAAGTCGTGGTCATTCTCGCCCGACGGGCGCACGGTCACGTTCCAGCTTCGACGCGGGGCCCGATTCTCGGACGGGCATCCGATCACGAGCGAGGATGTGAAGTTCTGCTTCGACGTGGTGATGGACGCGGATCTCCACCCGTCCATGCAGGACGCGTTGGTGATGCCCGTGGGCGGGAAGGTCGTGCCGTTCACGTACAGCGCGCCCGACTCCTACACGTTCGTGGTGACGTCG
>CAZADU010000724.1:0-1530 GCA_964483945.1 uncultured bacterium | reverse complement strand
CTGAAGCTGCTCGAGGAGGGGCTCGCCACGCTCGACGCGTTGCGGGCGAGTGCGTCATGGGCGGTCGAGCTGGGAGGCCAGGCGGTGATCCCGGGCGGTGCGCAGCTGCGGCTGATCCGCGCGCGCCATCCGCTGCTCGCGATGGGCCCTCAGCGAGAGCAGGTCGTGGCCCTGGACCTTGAACTGGGAGAGGGCGGCCGGCTGCTGCTCGTCTCGGGTCCCAACATGGGCGGCAAGACCGTGCTGCTGAAGACAGTTGGACTCGTCGTCGCACTGGCGCACGCGGGACTGCCCGTGCTGGTCGCCGAGGGCAGCACCGTCCCCGAGATGGACCACTTGCTCGCCGACCTCGGCGATGAACAGTCCGTGGACCGCGGACTGTCCACGTTCGCCGGACACCTGCTGGCGCTCAAGGCCATGGCGGAAGCGGCCGGGCCCCGCACGCTGCTGCTGGTGGACGAGCTGGGCGCGGGCACCGACCCCGAGGAGGGTGCGGCACTCGGGCGAGCGCTGGTGGAGCACTTGGCCGTGCGCGGAGCGTGGGGCGTGATCACCACGCACCTTGGGAGTCTCAAGCGCGTGGCGAGCGAAGTCGCGGGCGTGGTGAACGGCTCGCTCGAGTTCGACCTTGAAACGCTCACGTCGCGCTACCGCTTCCGCCGCGGTGTGCCGGGTGCGAGCCATGCGCTGGACGTGGCGGGCCGGCTCGGTTTCCCGGCGGACCTGATCGAGCGCGCTCGCTCGCTCACGCCGGACGAGACTCGAGCGCTGGAGCGGTTGCTCGCCGAGGTCGGAGAGGCACTCGCGCGCACCGAAGCCGAGCGCGACCAGCTGGCGCGCGCCAGTGCCCAGGCCGACGCGGCGGCCGCGCACCACCGCGAGACCGCCGAGGAGATGAAGCGCTCGCTCGCCGAGCTCCGGCGCCGGCTCACGGCCGAGAGCGAGTCCCTGCTCGCGCGCACACGCGAGCTGTGGCAGTCGGTGCAGCGCGAGGCGAAGAAGAAGGACAAGTCGCGCGCCGATGCGGACGCGCTGCGCGAGAATCTGGGGCTGGCCGAGAAACACGCCGAGTTACTGCGCGCGGCGGCGGTGCCCTCGGCGCTGGGACTGCCTGACGCCGAGGAGCCCACCGGGCCGGTCTCGCTCACGCCCGGCAGTCGCGTGCGCGTGACCGATCTTGGGTTCGAAGCCACGCTGGTGTCGGGGCCCGACGCCGAGGGGCGCGTGCAGCTGCGCCGCGGGCAGTTCACGATCCAGTCGCACGTCAGCCGGCTCGCTGCCGCGACCGCGACGGCCGGCCCCGTGGTGCGTGGACCCTCGGCGCGCTACGAGACCTCGGATGAACCGCCGCCGCTCGAGGCTGACCTGCGCGGCATGGACGCGATCGAGGCACTCGGCGAGACCGACCGCGCCCTCGATCGGGCCGTGCTCGCGGGGCTCTCCGAGGTGCGCCTGATCCACGGTCTCGGGACTGGAGTGCTTCGCGCCGCGGTCCAGAAGCATCTCAAGGGCCATCCCCAGGTCGAGTCC
>CAZADU010000723.1:0-1632 GCA_964483945.1 uncultured bacterium | reverse complement strand
CCGCGCTCATCGTGCCGATGAGTCCCGGGTCATGGAACACTTCATCTTCATTCCGCTGACGCCGGGTGGCGTGATCCTCGCCACGATGTGCGTGATCGCTGGTGCGCCATTGTTCGCGCGTGGCCGCGCAGCGTGGAACCTGCGCTGGCGTCTGGCGCGTCTCGCCATCGAACCGCTCACGCCGGATGCCGAGGGTGTGGTGCGCGCGCGTGGTCGCGTGGTGCTGGACGGGCCGCTGTTCGCGCCGCTTTCGGGCAAGCCGTGCGCCGGGTTCGAGCTGTACGTGCGAGGCTCGGGTTCGGCGGTGGGCGGTGTGGTTCGCGATCTGCGGCAGTTCCGGCTCGAGGGCGAAGCAGCCTCAGCACTGGTCTCCCCGATGCACTCCGACTGGCACCTGCCGGTGACCGGCAACCGCATCGTCGCCGCCGGCGAACGGCTGCCGGAGCGGCTCAGCACGCTGCTCGACACGCGCGCCGAGATCCGCTGGCTGCGCCAGCGTGGTGCGGCGCTGGAACTCGTGGAACGCGCGCTGTGCGCGGGCGCGGAGGTCTCGGTGCTCGCCGTGGCGCACACCGAGCGCGTCGATTCGTTCGTCGTCGAGGAGGAGCTGGAAGCCACGGGCACGGATGGTGCATTCGGCGGGCGGCACCTGATGCCGGGACCGGAGCCGTCGGGCCCGCAGCTCAAGCTCATCACCAACGGCGACCTCGAACGCGGCCACGTTTTCGCCGATCCCGCCGATGCCCGCTATGACGGGCCGCCGGTGTGGCAGGTAGCGCTGATGTTCCTGGGGCCCGCGCTGTCGTTCGCCGGGCTGCTCTACTTGGCGCAACTCGCGGAGCCGCTTCTCACGAGGCGAGTATGACGCTGTTCTGGCCAGCGACCTCACTGGCCGCGCTCGGATTCGGAACGTGGTCGTTCGTGACGGGGTTTCGCTCGCTTCGGCTGCAGCGCATCATCCAGAGCACGCCCACGGCGCGAGCGCGTTCACTCGCGATGGGGCTGGTCGAACTGCAAGGCCGCGTGCTCGGCCGCAGCCGTGTGACGGCGCCGTTCACCGGCCGCTCGTGCTCCTGGTGGGAAGTGGAACTGCAGACGGTGCAGCGCTCGCGCCGCGGCATCAGCACGTGGAGCACGGTGCATCGCGAGCAGTCCGGCAACCCGTTCTACCTCGAAGACGAGACCGGCCGTGTGCTGGTCTATCCGCAGGGTGCGAGCATCAACGCCGGCCACGTCGTGCAGGAGGAGACCGGCGGGTTGGGCGTGCCCGAGCCCTACGCCGGCTTCATGGACAGCCGCGACCTCAAGTTGCGCCACCTATGGGGCCTCGGGCCCATGCGCTTCCGCGAGCGCACGCTCGAGGACGGCGCGTCGGTCTACGTGCTGGGGCGAGCGTGTCCCCGGCCGCAGGCGGTGGCGGTGAGCATGGACGACGAGTTCGTGCTCGAGGCGACCGGCACCGATGCCATCGGTGCCGCGCACGTGCGGCGGCACGACGTGGACTGCAGCGCGGTGATCCGGCGCGGCCCGCGCGACCCGGCGTTCCTGATCAGCGACCGGAGCGAGAAGACGATGACCTTGGAATACGGGCTGCGCGCATTCGCCGGACTGGTCGGCGGGCCGCTGCTCGCG
>CAZADU010000722.1:0-3255 GCA_964483945.1 uncultured bacterium | reverse complement strand
ATGATGTCGTCCTTCCTCGAGACGAAGTAGTACCACCCGGCCTCGTCGAGGCGAAACAGATCCCCGGTGTAGAGGACCTTCTCGCCCTCCACGGGCCCGGGGCGGAGCTTCCGCGCCGTGGCTTCGGGGAGGTTCCAGTAGCCGCTCATGACGTGAGCCCCGCGCACGACCAGCTCGCCGGTGCTCCCGGGGGGCAGCCGAAGACCCTGCTCGTCGACGATCCACATCTCCTGATTGGGCATGCCCTGGCCCACCGAAGCCGGGATCCGATCGACCTGTTCGGGAGGCAGGAAGGTCACGCGGATGCACTCGGTCTGACCGTACATCGGGAAGAGCCGCACCCAGGGGAGCCGCTTCCGAAGCTCCTTCAAGAGCTCCGGCGCGATCCCGGCGCCGGCGTTGGTGAGGTAGCGGAGCGAGGACAGATCGAAGCGCGAGAGATCGTTCTGAAGAAGGATGGCTGCGATGGTCGGCACCAGGGCGAACCCCGTGCACCGCTCGCCGGCTAGCCGCTGCAAGGTGACCTGGGGAAAGGCGAACGAGCGCTCGAGGACGAAGCATTCCGAACTTGCGGCTGCACCACCGTGTAGCGGCCAGGCTGGCCGTCGCACAGCGAGTGGCGGACTATGCACCACGAAGCCGGCGTGAACACGCAAATATTCCTACTTCTAGAATGTTGATTCACATGACCAGGCTCGAACGCACTTGGCTTCAACGAGTTGAGGGAGATAACATCGATGACGCCTGATGAAGACAAGTCGGCATCACTCGCGTGTGTGAACGAACACGAACATCGCCCACGCTGCTTGAAGTCGTCGTTTTGGCGCGGCTGCCTCAGTCCGCTACATCTGCCCGCGCGCGGCAGCAGTTCGAGGTCGGGAATCGAGTCGCGCGTCGACTTTGACAAGGGCCCGGACTAGGCTCGCCCTCGACCCACGCCATCCGTACGCACCGGAGGATCCCGCCATGCCACTCGATCTGTTGGGTCTCGCCCTCACCGCACTCGCGCTCCCCACGCTCGCCGTCGTGGCCCCGGGCGGCACACCCTCGCCGCTCGCCCATACGTACTCGATCGTCGCGCGTGATCCGAAGACCGGCGACATGGGCGTGGCGGTGCAGTCGCACTACTTCAGCGTCGGGCCCATCGTGCCGTGGGCCGAGGCCGGCGTGGGCGCGGTCGCCACGCAATCGCTCGTGCTCGTGGACTACGGCCCGCTTGGGCTGGAGCTGATGCGCAAGGGGCTCACCGCTCGGCGGGCGCTCGACTCGCTGCTCGCGGTCGACGCGCACCGCGAGGGCCGGCAGGTGGCCATGGTGGACGCGCGTGGCACCGTGGCGGCATTCACCGGTCCTTCGTGCATTCCCGACGCAGGCGACGCACAGGGCGAACAGTTCTCCTGCCAGGCCAACCTCATGGCGAACGCCAAGGTGTGGCCGGCGATGAAGCTGGCGTTCGAGAAGGCCGGAGGCGACCTGGCCGAGCGCATGATGGTCGCACTCGAGGCGGCCGAGAAAGCCGGCGGTGACATCCGCGGCCGGCAGTCGGCGGCCATGCTCGTGGTGAAGGCCAAGGCGAGCGGCAAGCCGTGGAACGACATCATCGTGAACCTGCGCGTCGAGGACCACAACGAGCCTCTCGTGGAGCTGCGCCGCCTCTTGAGACTGCGGCGGGCCTACAACCTCGAGGACCAGGGCGACACGTTCACCGCCGAGAAGAAGCCCGTCGAGGCGGCCAAGGCTTATGAAGAGGCGGCGAAGTTGGCGCCCGATGTGGTCGAGCTGCAATTCTGGGCCGCGATCACGATGTACAGCAACGGGCAGAAGCAGGAAGCGCTGGCGCTGTTCCAGAGAGTGTTCGCACGCGAAGCGCGCTGGGTGCCGCTGGTTGCGCGGCTGTCGAAGGTTGGGCTGTTCCCCGACGACCCCAAGGCGATCGCCGAGGTCCAGGCCCAGGCGAGGAAAGGTGCGCCGTGGTGAGCTGAGCGCGCCGAGGCCGCGCCCCGGCACCTCTCGCAGCTGTCGTCCAGATGTCCCTTCTCGCGGGCCGTTCACGCGTGCGGTGCGGCGCTCCCGGCGTTATGCTGCGGGACCTCCACGACCGATTCCACGACCCGCGAGGACCGTCATGTCCGCAGGACGCAAGTCGCATCGCCACCTCGGCGGCCAGCGCATCGATCCGCCCGCCATCACCGGCCGTGAGACCGCGGCCGAACTCATCGACCAGGCGTTCCTCGCTTACAACGCCGCGCGCCTGCGCGAGGGCGCACGGCTGCTGACCGAGCGCATGCTTCAGGACGACGTGACGGTGGCGCTCAGCATCACCGGCGCGCTCACGCCGGCGGGTCTCGGCATGAGCGCGATCATCCCGCTCATGGAGGCGGGTTTCGTGGATTGGATCGTGTCCACGGGCGCGAATCTCTACCACGACGCGCACTTCGGGCTCGGACTGACCATGCACCAGGGAACGTTCCAGGCCGACGACGTGGAGCTGCGCGAAGAGGGCATCGTCCGCATCTACGACATCTTCTTCGATTACAACGTGCTGCTCGACACCGACGCGTTCTTCCGCGAGATCATCTCGGGGCCCGAGTTCCAGCGTACGATGAGCTCCGCCGAGTTCCACTTCCTGTGCGGTAAGTACCTGCGCGCGCGCGAGGACAAGCTGGGGCTCAAGCACCGCTCGCTGCTCGCCGCAGCGTGGGAGTACGGCGTGCCGGTCTACACGTCGTCGCCGGGCGACTCGTCCATCGGCATGAACGTGGCCGCCAAGGCGCTCGAGGGCAACCTGCTGATGATCGATGTGAATGCCGACGTGAACGAGACCGCGTCCATCGTCTGGGACGCGAAGTCATCGGGTGGCAAGAGCGCGGTGTGGATCCTGGGCGGCGGCAGCCCCAAGAACTTCGTGCTGCAGACCGAGCCGCAGATCCAGGAGGTGCTGGGCATCGCCGAGAAGGGCCACGACTACTTCCTCGCCGTGACCGATGCGCGCCCTGACACGGGCGGGCTCTCGGGTGCCACGCCGGCCGAGGCCGTGAGCTGGGGCAAGATCGACCCCGAGCAACTGCCCGGCACGGTGATCTGCTATGCGGACTCCACGCTGGGACTACCGCTGCTCACCGCGTATGCACTCGCGAAGCACGCGCCGCGGCCGCGCCGGCGGCTGTATGACCGCCGTATCGAGCTGATGACGCGACTCAAGAAGGCGTACATCGACCAGGGCCGCGCCAGCGCGACCCCCGCGCGGAGCTGACG
>CAZADU010000721.1:0-8198 GCA_964483945.1 uncultured bacterium | reverse complement strand
GTGAGCAGGTGGATGTAGGACACGCCTCCACCCGGGAAGACGAGCAGCGTGCCCAAGTGCTTGTTGACCATGCCGCTGCCGCCGGGTCCGGACCACACGACATCGATGTTGCCGGACCACGTCACGCCCGGTGCGCACGGCGCGGGCGTCGTGAACGTCGGCATTATTTTCGTGGTGCTCGGGGGCAACTGGCTCAAGGGAATGTCGAAGAACACATCGAAGAAGCTGGCGGGAGCCATCGGAGGCACGGTGCCGTGGAAGAGCAGCGAGCCGTCCGGCACGAACGCCCCGTAGCTGTTCTGCGCGAACACGTCGAAGAACGATTCCGCCGAAGGCGCGTCCGTATCCGTGTTCCGGAACGTGAGATGGAAGCGGACCATGTTGCCCTGGGTTGTCCAGTCCATGTCGTCCTCGACAAGCCCGACCTTGGGGACGTTCACGAACGTGTAGCCGGTCTTGCCGTTGGTGGGGCAGGCGATGCAATTGTCGGCGGCCTTGCGCAGGCGACCGTCGGCCTCGGTGGCGGCGCCGTCCCTGATCGTGGCGGTGAACACGGTGCCGCTCGGTCCAGGGCACTTGCGCGACACGGGACATTCGACACAGATGATGTCGCCCGCGTTCAACTCGGGCGAGATACCGGCGAATCCGCTGATCACGTGGTAGACGCAGTAGTCCACCGCATGAGCCACACGAGGCCATGCCAGCAGCGTCAGGCAGGCGACCGAAGCGAAAACAACCAACAGGAATCGAGATCGCAGCATCGGAACCTCCCGGTTATGGACGGAACGTCGGGGCGAGGCTCGTCGCGGACCCCGGTCGGGGCGAGGCGCGGGAGGGCGGCGTGCCGAGTGGCGCGCGACGCGGCCAGAACCGCGGGCCGATGCGACTTGCGATCGAGCCAAGCGTGCCGGGGCGAGCGGCGCGGGGAAGTACTGGCCGGCGGTGATGAGAAGCCATGCTGCCGCCTCGATTCGTCAGCCGGCTCCTCGGGCACCCTGTGGGCAGCGGGGGGCGAAGCGCAGGCCGAAAGCCTCCGCCTGAACAGGAGTCAGAAGCCGTTCAGGCTAGTCGGGCGTCCACTCGGGGACGCTACGCCCGTCGCGGGCGCGGAAGCAATAACTACTTCGTGCCTTGGTTCGGGCATTCGTGTGGTTGAACGCCTTCCCGCTACCGCATCGCCACGGCCTCGCCCGCGGCCTTGAGCTTCACCTCGGCCTTCTGCCGCTCGAGCATCAGCACGGTCACGTCCGGATCCACGACCAGTCGCTCGGGCTCGAAGGCGCAAGTAATCGTCACGGTGCGCGACTCCTTCGGGCCCAGCGTCATCGTGGCTCGCGCATCCTGGTAGCGCTCGGGGTTCTTCTTGCTACCCGGGAACCGCACGCCGCGCGCGGCGGCCACTTCCACGGGCATCGTCGCCGTGCCCGTGTTGCGAACCGTCGCGGTCACGGTCCAGCCCGCGCCGGAGCGGGCCACCTTCGCCTCGTCGACTTTGTACTCAGGGACGGACACCTCATGGAACCACTGCTTGGCGAACGCGTCGAACGCCAGGGGGTCGGTCGCGTGGCGGCGCATGATGGCGAGATAGTCCTCGATCGCGGCGTGGTCGCGCGAATCTCGAAATGTGGCCATGTACTCGCGCACTGCAACGAAGCTGGCCTCGGGACCGAGGAAGCGATGCAGCATCCACAGTGCCCAGCCGCCTTTGTCGTAGATGATGCGGCTGTCGCCGGGCAGCCGGCCGTCCACCTTCGCGAGAGGTCGCTCGGAGTCGCGCACGCGGATGCGGCCGTAGCGGTCCTCGATCTGGCGGCAGAACGCGATGCGTTGCTCGAGGCCGCGTGCCTGCTCGCACAGCAGGATGGTCGAGAAGTGCGCCATGCCCTCGGACATCACCTCGGTTCCGGGGCCTTCTCCGGCCATCGCCATGTTGGGCCACCACTGATGCGCGGCCTCGTGCGCGGTGATCCAGAACGCGGCGTTCGCATCGGGCTGGCTCTTGGACAGGAACCCGATGTTCTCCGAGAACGAGATGTTGCCCGGCGGCGCCTGTGCGTACGTGGGCAGCCCGGCGAACTCCGACACTCGCAGCGTCTTCCACGGCAGCGGCGCGAACCACTCGCCGTACCAGCGGCGTGCGGCGGTGAGCGCGTCGAGCATCTCGTCCACGTTGTAGGGGTGGCGGCGGTCGTGGTACACGGCCACGCCGTCACGCTCGCGCACTTGCCACTGCCCCGCGATGACATTGAAGATTCGCACCGGGCTGTCGGTGCGCCACTCGGTGCGGCGGCGGCCGTCCTTCACCTCGTCGGCCACCTTCTCGCCGGTGGCATTCACCTGAAGCGAGGCCGGCACGGTCACCGTGAGATGGCAGTCGAACCACGAGCCCGCCATCGGCAGGCCGGAGGGGGTGACCCCCTCGTACCAATGCTCCGCCCATTCACGCGGATCGGTCGAGTTCTTGTCGCGCTCGATACCGATCTCGGAGTTGTAGCCCAGTTGCGGCGCGAGGGAGGGGCCGCTGAACCCCGTCAGCACGATGCTCGACGGCAGCACGAACTCCATCTCGGCGCCGCCGTTTCGCGACAAGCCCTGCGGCTGCTGCCCGGTGTAGGCGAACCCGACGCGTGCCTTCTCGCCGTCGGCAAGCGGGGCACGCAGCTTCACCACGTGCAGCCCGGCGCGGTTCTCGGTGACGAGCGAGTCGCCGTCCAGCGTCCAGCGCAGGTCCTTCCAGCGCGGGTTCACCGTGAGCACGAAGCGCTCCATCGGCTGGCCGGTGTGGTTCACGACATCGTACCAGCCCTTCACGGCGAGCCCGGCGCGCGCCGGATCGAGGTCGATCTCCATGTCCACACCGGCCAGTTCGGGAGCCGGCGTGCGCTTCCAGGTCTCGCTGTTCTTCTTCCAGTAGTCGCTGGATTGCTTCTTCGCGACCGCTCCCCCGTAGCCGTCGTGCACACGGAAGCCGAGCAGCGTGCCGAGCACGAGCGGCAGCAGCAGCAGCGGTGCGATCGGCACGGCCGAGGCCAGCAACGCGCCCGGCCGCAGCGCATGCACCAGGCGGGTGGCGTCACGTTCGCGGCGCTCGAACAGCCGCACGGCGAGCACGGTGAGTAGCACCGCGACCGACAGCCACAGCCCCCGATTCAAGAGCAGCGGCACGCGGTCGTACTCGAATGGCGCGATGTCGGTCCAGCGCACCGCGCTCCACAGGTCCCAGTTCCACACCCAGTTCATCTTGTCGCGCGCCTGCGCCCAGCCCGAGCCGATCATGGCGGCGAGGCCCACCGTATAGGTGACGTAGCGGTTGCCGGAGACCGCCTGCACCGCGCTCACGAACGCGGTCCACACGAGGAACGTGGGCACCAGCAGCAGGCCCCACACCAGCGCGAATGGCATCAGGTCGAGTGACACCTTGCCCTGCACGGCGAGCATGATGATGCAGCCGGCGAGGCAGGCGACCACGATGCTCACGCCGAGGATGGAGTTGGCGAGCGCCTTGCCCGCGAGCAGCGCCGCGGTGCGCAGCGGTGTCGAGTAGGCAATCGCACCGAACCCGGTGCTGCGTTCGCGCTGCAGCGCTTCGGTCGTGTAGAACAAGATCATCATGCACACGAGTAACGTGAGCGTGTTCATCATGCCCACGGCCAGCATGCCCGCCGTGTTGAGCAGTCTCGTGTCGAACGCGCCGACGTTGTACTCGTTGAGCAGCACCTGTATCAGGATCAAGGGCACGAAAAGATAGAGCCCCGGGTGACGCAGGATGCCCTGCGTTTCGGCGCGCATGACTTCGAGCGAGCCGCCCACGAACCCCGGCACGCCCGACTTCATGGCGAGCGCGGCGAGGCCCGCGGGTGCCCCCTGAGCGGCCGCCGCCGCGACCGGCGAAGCGGGTGGCAGCGACGACAGCGCGGCGCGCGGCCCGCGGGCTCCGCGCACCGTCGCGGCGAAGCGCCGGGCCAGCAGCTCGACCGCGCCCAGGCCTAGCAGCAGGCAGACCGCGCGCTGCACGGCGATCAGTGAGTCGAGCCCGACGCTCGAGCGATTGTAGAACTCGACGCCCTTGTCCACGTCGAGCCAGACCTCTTTGAGCCAGCGCAGGCCGGTCAGGTCCGCGAACTGGAGCGCACGGTTCGCCTGCCACGACAGCCACACCGGCGACCACTCCCACAGGAAGAACACGCCCAGCATGACGACGGCGATGGGCAGGAAGAACACCAGCACCGGCTTGCGCGTGAGCCCGCCGATCGCGAAGCAGGTGCCGGCGAACAGCACCAGCGTGGGCAACGCGAACAGGAGTGCGGGGCGCAGGTAGCTCTCGAGCCGGAACGCGCCGATGTACTCGGCGTTGCTGCCATGCGGCAGCAGGTGGTTGCACGCCATGAGCAACCCGACATTCACCGCCAGCACGGCCAGCAGTGGCACCAGCACGCCCAGGAACTTGCCCCACACGTATTCGGCAGGCGTGAGCGGGGTGGAGTGCAGCAGTTCGCCCACCCGGGCTTCGTCGTCGCGGATCATGGACATGCCCGCGGCCACCGAGACGAAGAACACGTAGATGAGCGAGGTGAGGAAGATCATCAACTGCGTGAGCGCGAACTCCGAGTTGATGAACGCCTTGGTGCCGCCTACCCGGGCATCGCCCGAACCGATGGAGGCGTTGCCGTTGCTGATGGACCACACCATGAAGCCGAGCAGCAGCAGCAGCACCCACAGCAGCGGACGGCGGGCGTGGAAGCGCAACTCCTGCTGGTAGAGCTCCCGCACTCGTGCGCCGTTCACGGTCGTGTCCCGACCGTCGCGGGGGCCGGCTCCGACGTGACGTCGATGAGCTCCGCGCCGGGTAGCTCGCCGAGCCGCATCAGCACGAGGTACGCGTCCTCGAGCGACGGCTCCACCGGCATGAACCCGGCCGGCGGCGAGCCCTCGGGCTCGTAGAGCCGCACGCGGTGGCGGCCCTCGACCAGCAGCGTCTGTGTGACCGCGCGCGTCGCGCGCAGGTGCGTCATGTCGGCGGGGGATACGACGCCTTCGAAGATGCGGCCCTGCAGTGCGGCGCGAGCCGCACGCGGCGTGGTGCGCGCCACCAGTCGTCCGCCGCGGATCACCGCGAACTGTGGGCACAGCACCGCCACGTCCTCGACGATGTGCGTCGAGAGCAGCACCGTGCGGTCCTCAGCGAGCTCGGTGAGCAGGTGGTAGAAGCGCAGCCGCTCTTCGGGATCGAGCCCGGCGGTGGGCTCGTCCACGATCACCAGGTCCGGGTCGCCGGCAATGGCCTGAGCGATGCCGAGTCGTTGCCGCATGCCGCCCGAGTAACTCTTGACCGAGCGCTTGGCCGCGAACGACAGGTTCACACGCTCGAGCAACTCACCTGTGAGCGTGCGCAGCCCCCGTGCCGAGGTCACGCCCTTGAGCACCAGCAGGTGCTGCAGCATCTGCTCACCCGTCAGGTGCGGGTAGAAGCCGAAGTCCTGGGGCAGGTAGCCAAGCGTTCGCCGCACGATCATCGGGTCGGCGATCACGTCCTGGCCGTCCAGGTGCACGCTGCCTGATGTGGGCTCGAGCAGCCCCGCGAGGATGCGCATGAGCGTGGATTTGCCGGCGCCGTTGGGACCCAGCAGGCCGACCATGCCGACCGGCACGTCGAGGTCCACTCCCTGCAGGGCGGCGACAGGACCGGGGTAGACCTTCACGAGAGCGCGGATCGAGAGCATGGCGGAACCTCCGGGGCGGCATGGGGCCGGGAATGGGGACGGCCAGCTTACGACTGGAGCCGGGGCGCGGTTGCAGGCGGACCGGGCCCGGGCACTCGCGCGGCTCGCGCGGAGGCCCCGCAACCCGCCATTGGCGCTCGGTCCACGCTCGCGTATCTTCGGCACCCCATGCGACTCCCCCATGCCTTCCGCACCTGCTCGCTCGTCGCCCTGCTCGCGCTCGTCGCGGTTCCCGCGAACGCCACCTGGCATGCGCACGAAGAGATCCCGGTCGAGAGCCCGGTCTACCGGCTCCTGGATGACCTCGCCGCGACTTACCCGGTCTCGAAGGGCCTGCTTCAGATCCGGCCATGGACGCGCGCGCAGCTCGGCACGTTCCTCGACCAGCTCGAAGCCGGCTCGCCGGCGGCGGCGAGCGACCCCGCCTTGCAGCGTTTGCGCCGCGAGCTCGAGCCCGGAGGAGGAGTCGAGGGACTGGAGCCGATGTTCTCCGGTGAGCAGGACGATGCCTCGTTCGAGGTCTCGCCCTACGTGCGCCTCGGCTACGCCGAGGACCGCGCGCGCAGCGCCGTCACGCGCGATCACCGGCTTGGCGGCCAGGTCTCGTTCGCCTTCGGCGCGCACGGCCTGATGTTCGCCGACGGCTACGCCGGCACCGTCACCCCGGGACCGCACGGCACTCCGGACAGCGACGGCGCGTTCGACTCGCAAGCCTCGGGCACCACCGCGTCGTACGACCGTGTCTACATGACGTGGCAGTCCCCTGGCTTCATGGTGCGCGCCGGTCACACGTGGCTCGAATGGGGCCCCGGCATGGCGGGCACACTCGGGCTCTCGGACGGCTCCCCGGCACTGGACGTCGCCGAAGCCGGAGTGCGGCTGCCCGGGGAGGCGCGTCTGCAGTGGTTCGTGGCGGTGCTCGACCCTGCCGCACAGACCTACCTTGCCGGCCACCGGCTCGCGCTGCGTGCGGGCCCGAGCGTGGAGATGGGCTTCTCCGAGTACGCGCGTTTCGACGGCTCGGGCAGCGTGCCGCTCTATATGGTGCCCGTCGTACCGTTCGCGCTGCTCGACGGCCGCGTGCGCGGGGCCAGCGACCTGCCCGCTGATTCACTGGAGAAACTGGGTCGCAACAACGTCATGTATACGGCTGACGTCTCGTGGACGTGGCGGCCCGGCGTGCGGTTCTACGGCGAGTTCCTGCTGGACGACGCCACGCGCGACCACTCGCGGCCGCTGGCGATCGGCTGGCAGGCGGGCGCACACTTGCGTCGCATGGTCCGTGGCGCGGCGTGGTCGCTGCGCGCGGACTACACACGCGTCTACCCGTATGTTTATTCCGTCTACCACGATCATGACTTCGCGTACGCCGGGTTCCCGACCGGGTTCCCGCTCGGGCCCGATTGCGATCAGTTCACGGCGCGACTCGACTGGCGGCCCACTCCGGACTGGAGCTGGGGGATCGACTGGCTCGTGGCGCGCAACGGCGTGCAGCAGATCGGCGACGCCTGGCAGCCGGGTGACGCCGTGCCGGCGCAGACGTCGATCACCGCTCCGTTCGAGCGCGAGCAGCGCCTCGCGCTGACGGGTGACTGGTCGCCGTCGCCGAGCGTGAGTCTGTCCGCCGCGGTCGGCTTCACCAAGATCCTCTCGCTCGGGAACGTGAGCCTGAACGACACCGATGGAGCGAACGGCCGCCTGCAGGCCGCATTCCGCTGGTGAGCGCACGGCGCCCACACTCGCCATGAACCGCGCGCAGCTCGCCACGCTCGCGTTCGCAGTGCTCGCGGCCGCGGTCACGCTCGGCACGGCGTTCATCGCACAGCGAGGTGTCGAGCGGGCGTTCGAACGCGATTCCGCCGAGCGCCTGCGCCAGCTCGCCGAACTCGCGGCCTCGCAGCTCTCGGCCGCCGACCTGGCCGACGCACGCGACCTCGGCGCGGAGGGCACCGGGCTTTTGAACCTGCAGGCGCAACTGGACGGGCTCCAGTCGGCCACCGGGCTCGCCGACGTGGCCGTGCTCGACGATTCCTCTCGCGTGGTCTACGACGTCCGCACGGGCCTGGTCGAGCCGGGTGCGGCGAGTGCGTACGATTCGCTGGCCGCCCACGCGATGGCGCGCGCACGCGCCGGCGAGAGCATGGCGCTGCCCGCGTTCCGTCGCAACGGCCGCGAGGCGCGTGCTGCCGCAGCGCCCGTGCCAGGAGTGCCGGGGTTCGTTCTGGTCACCGAGGGCGTGCCCGGCTGGGAGCCCCAGCTGGCGCGGCTGCGGCGTGACCTGTCGCTGCTCGCGGCGGTGAGCGTACTGGCGATCGCAGCTTTGGCGGGACT
Source organism: uncultured bacterium (assembly GCA_964483945.1). GTDB lineage: Bacteria > Eisenbacteria > RBG-16-71-46 > RBG-16-71-46 > RBG-16-71-46 > JAIOPA01. The sequence continues at coordinate 147 of CAZADU010000721.1, read as the reverse complement.
TGTGCTGCGCGCCAACGCATCGCAGCTGGCACTGGAGCGCCGGCTCTCGCGCAGCGAGAACCTGGCGGCGATGGGCCGCATGACCGCCACGCTGGCGCACGAGATCAAGAACCCGCTCGCCATCATCCGCGGCTCGGCGAAGCGGCT
>CAZADU010000720.1:0-3091 GCA_964483945.1 uncultured bacterium | reverse complement strand
CGTGGCGTTCGCAGTCGCCTGTAAGCGGTCGAAACGCGTGCGCTTGAAGTAGGCCCACTCACCGTAGTACGCCCGGAACGGGTCGCGGTCGGGGTCCCGGTCCTGCCCGAAGCGCAGCTTCTCGAGCGGGAGCACGTTCTTGGGGTCGCGCGTCAGCCCGGGCGACGTGAGCTCGGTTCCATGCTGCCACGACAACGCCAGGCGCCATTGCATGCGCTCGTCCAATCGCGCGGCTTGCGCCAGCGTGGTGAAGCGGCGCGTCTCGGTCATGGGTTGGTGGTCGGAGGCGCGGTAGTAGTAGGTGATGCTGTCGAGCACGGGTGGACAGGGATCGCACGGGTAGTACAGGACGTGCTGGGTGACGCTGTCGTCCCACGAGAACATCGGGTCGTAGGGCTGCGAGATCACACGCGAGCCCATGGCCTCGATCGAGAACGATTGTGGGTTCGCGATGGGTGCGAGCTTGGCCCAGCCGAGCACGTGGTTGTCATTGCGCCAGCCGACGCTGCCGCCCAAGAAGTCCTCGCGGCCGCGCGATGCGCGAGCCGGCAGGAACATATCGTCGAGCCGGGTCTCGCCGGCCGCGACGAGCCCCAGTCCGCCCACGTGCAGCGGCAGCGAGCCGCGCGCTCCCACCCAGTCGAACGACGTGCCCTGCCGCGCGGTGGTGAGCCAGCGCGCCGCGCCACTCGGCTTGGGCCCCGGATTCCACGTGCGCACTTCCACTACGCCGGCCAGCGAGCCGGCGTACTCGGCGTCGAGACCGCCCGCGACCAGGTCGGCGCGCTGGATCGCCATGACCGGTAGCTCGGGCGCGCGGTCACGCAGGGGTTCGTTCAAGACGAGACCGGCCATCGTCCACTGCGTCTCGCCCGCGCGACCTCCCCGAACGTGCAGGTCCTCGCCCAGCGCGACCACGCCCGGTTGAAGCGCGAGCGCCTGCGTCAGGCTGGTGATCGGCAGGTCACGAAGGGCTTCGGCTGTGACCATGTGCACGGTCGCGTTCGAGCGCATGTCGTGCACGCGGCCGGCCTCGACTTCGATGGGCGGGAACCGGCGCACCTCGCGTGGCAGTGAATCCCCCTCGGCGGCCGGGACGAGCGTCGACGAATCCGCGACGGGGGCGGGAGCTCTAGGGACGACGGCCGCGGAGTCCGCGGCGGCGGCGAGCAGCGCGGCCAGTATCAGTTGCAAGCGTGCGACCTCTGGGTGGAATCCTGGGGAAGGGTGTTGCAGGGCCCGGTCGCCGGAGCGCAGTCTCGTCGCGGTGTCCGGACACGGTCAAGCGGTGCAGCGAATGCCGCCCTCCGAGCGCCGAGGCTTCTCTCGCGCGAGATGAGAACGAACTCCCCGGGAACCCGAACGGGGGCTCGTTCGTCCAGCACACTAGAAAAGGAGAAGACCACTGGCCGAGCCGGATGAGCGCGAACTCATCGCCGGCCTCCGCCGCAAGGACATGGCCGCACTGGAGCAGGTGCATCACCGCTTCGGTACCGCCATGGCCACATTGGCGCGCAGCATGCTGCGCGACACGGCCGAGGCGCAGGACGTGGTGGAGGAGACACTGGTGCGCGCACACGAAGCCGGCCCGGGGTTCCGGGGCGAGCGCGGCGTACGCACCTGGGTGCTCCGCATCACCGCGAACCTGTGCCGCGACCGGTTGCGAAGGCGGAAGTTCACGGCGGCGTCCCTGGACGGGCCGGTGCCCTTGAACGATTCGGCTCTACGTTTCGACCCGGTCGAGGGCTGGGACGAGACAATCGACCAGCGAGCCATGGCCGCACGGCTGGACGAGGCGATCGCGAAGTTGCCGGTGGACCAGCGCGAGGCGGTGGTCCTGCGACACCGGCTGGAGATGTCTTACGAGGACATGTGCGGCACGCTCGGCGTGCCGCTCGGCACCGTGAAGTCACGGCTCGCGCGCGCGCTGGTGGCGCTGCGAGCGGAACTCAAGGAGTGGAGCGAGTGAAGGACGCAATGGACGACGAGAAGAGCCCGCGCTGGCTCGAGCTGGCCGCGACGCTCAGGTCCGAGCCCGCGGCCGGTACGATGGCGCGCGTGCGGTCGCGGCTCGAGCAGAGCGAGCCGGCCTGGCTCACGTGGCTCGCGCGACCCGCCACGCTCGCGGTCTCGGCGGGCCTGCTGGCGGCGAGCGCCTGGTTCGGCGTCAGCCTCGTTCCCTCGGGCACGTTCACGTCCAGCGACAACGCCACGCTCGCGGCCGCGCTGCTCCAGGACGACGGCAGCTTCGGGCTGGGAGTCGACGACGCCGAGGCGACCGGCGAGGCCGGCGCCGACTCGCAGGAGGTCGCGCCATGAGCCGCGGCCCCGTGATCCTCGCCGTGGTCTCGGCCCTGTTCCTGGGCGCGGCACTCGGCTTCATGAGCGGCGTGATGTTCACGAACCACCACTTCGTGGGGGGGGGCGGGCCGCGCATGAGCTGGCGCTCGCACGGCCGCGGCGGGCCCGGCGGACCGGGTGGCGTGCAAGTGATGCCGTCGCAGCGCGTGATCTTGCCGTGGCTCAAGCGCACGCTCCACCTCACCCCCGAGCAGGAGAAGGCGATTCGTGCCGAGATCACGAAGTCCCGCGCGGACCTGGCGGGAGTACACGACAGCCTCCACATGCGCATCGCGCGTCACCTCACCCCGGAGCAGCGCGAGCATTTCGCACGCGTGGTGAATGAACGTTTCCCTGGCGATCATCGCGGGCGTCGCCCGCATACCTACCGGTTCGAACCCGGAGACGAAGGAGACCCGAAGTGAAGAACGCAAGAATGCATTGGATGCTGCTGTGCGCAGCACTGGCTCTTCCGGCATCCGCGTGGGCGCAGCACGGCCACGCCCCCGCCGCGCCAAGCACGCCCAAGGCGCCAGGCGCCCCGTCGGCACCGGACGCGCCGGAGTGGAACGAGCAGGAGATGGACGAGTTGATGGTACTCGGCGGTGACGAGGACATGTGGTTCATCGAGGGCGATGAAGCGGGTGGTGCTGGCACATGGGAGGACGAGTCCGGTGGCCAGCGTCGGATCGTGGTGCGCAACGTGCACCGCGGCCCGGGCGGGAAGGGCGGCGGCGGGGGCATGCACGGG
>CAZADU010000719.1:0-4886 GCA_964483945.1 uncultured bacterium | reverse complement strand
CGTGCGTGACCCGTGGGCGTGGCTGACGCTGCTCGCCGTGCTCCCGCTGGTGATGCGAATGGCGAGCGCGCCGTGGGGCGAGCCGGTCGCGGAGGATTTCGACTTTCTCCACCGCGCGCTCGTGCAGGGCATGGGTTCGCTGCTGGACGGTGGCGGCTCGCAAGCCTTCTGGCGCCCCATCCCCCACCAGCTGTATTACGCAGCCTTCGGCCGGCTGATCCTCGCCGCACCCGCGGCCGTGACGGTGTTCCACCTGTTGATGCTTGCGCTGGGCGCGCTGCTCGTCCAGCGCGCGCTGCGGACTTCGCTTGGCGGGCCGCTTGCATGCGTCGCGGCCACGTTCCCGCTGCTGGGCGAGAGCACGCGCACGCTCGCGAGCTGGCCCACGCAATTCGTGGATGTGGGGCTGTGGGCGGCCAGTGCGGTCGCACTGCACGCCGCCGCGCACGGCCGGCATGGGCGTGCACTGGCCGCACTCGTGCTGGCGCTGCTGTGCAAGGAGGTGGCGGTGGTGACGGGGCTGTTGTTGCCGCTGCTGCCGTCGGCCGCACGCACGCTGCGCGCGCGCATGCGCTTCGCCGCGGCGTGTGCTGCGGTGATGAGCGCGTGGGCAATCGCCACACTACTCGTCCGCCGCGGCGCCGGGCTGGCGCTGCCCGAACGGATCGCGCAGTCGCCCGAAGCCCTCGCCGCGAGCGTGTTCGAGCGCTTCACGTGGACAATCGACGCCACATTGCGGGCCTGCTGGAGCCTGCCGCGCATACCGGTGCACGATGCTGCGTGGGCGGGCGGCGCCGCACTGGCACTCGGGGCAGGCGCACTCACCGTGTACGCGCTGCGGCCCGCGGCGCGCCAGCGGCTCGCCGCGCAGCGCTCGTGGCTCGGCTGGGGCGCGGTGTGGTTCGCGCTCGGCACGCTCTCGCTCACGCCCATCTACCCGTCGTGGCAGCCCAATCGCCATCAGCACGCGAGCCTCGGGCTCGGCGTGGCCTCGACCGTGTTCCTCGGTGCTGCGCACCCCGCACTCGCCGTGGCGAACACCTCACTGCGCCTGGTGCTACTCGCGCGCGCGCCGGGTCCCGTCACGCTCGTCGAGGAGGCCGCGCCCGACGCGGGAGCGTTCATGGACTACCCGCGCCTGACGCGGCTGCAGCACTTCATGCGCGCGGCTCGCACCACGCTCACACGCGAGTTCCCACAACTGCCTGCGGGCGCGGTGGTCGTGCAGCAGAACCTGCCGCATGGCGTCGAGTACGCATTCGGCGGCGACCACGCGCTGCAGGTCTGGTATGGGGTTTCAAACCTGCGCTGGATGCGCTTCGATGAGTTTCGCGCATCACCGGCGACACCCATCGCCGTGATCCTCGAAGGCGACCCCGGCCAGGAACCCCCCGTGGGCCTCGTGCGCCCCGACGCGATGCGCGCGTTGTTCGAAGCACAGGCGCTCGCGGCCCAGGGCCGCTACGCCGAGATGCCCGCGGTGCTCGACCGGGCCGACTCGTTGCAGGGCGAGCTGCCCGCTGAGACGTTCCGGCGCACGAGCCGCACGATGCGCGAGAACGCTCGACTGGCGCTCGGCCAAGCGGCGCACTGAGCGCGCGTCAGCCTGCCGCGAGCCGCTTTGCGATCAGCACGGTGATGTCGTCGGCCGGCCCACGCTGGCTCTCGAACCGGCGCACCTCGCGCACGATGCGCGACGCGATCGCCCCCGCGCGTTCGCCGCGCGCGTCGCGCAGCAAGGCGACCAGCCGGTCTTCACCCCACTGCTCGCCGGCGGCGTCCACGCCCTCGGTGACACCGTCGGTGTAGAGCGCGAGCAGGTCCCCCTCGGCCAGCGAGGCCTCGCCACTCGCGTAGGGTGTGCCGGCGAAGATGCCGAGGATATGGCCGCCTTGGGACAACATCTCCACTTCGCCGCCTTTGCGCAGCAGCACCGGCGGGTTGTGGCCGGCATTCACGTACACCAGCCGCCCGCTCTCGGCATCGAGCAACCCCAAAAACGCGGTCACGAACCGGCCCGGCTCGACGCTCCGGAGCAGGAACTCGTTCAAGCGAGACGCCATCTCCGCGGGCGGCGCGCCGGAGACCCCCTGGCTCAGGAGCGCGGCACGGAACCCCGACATGAGCAGGGCCGCGGGCACGCCCTTGCCTGAGACATCGGCCACGACGAGCAGCAGCCGGCCCTCGCCGAGGTCGAGATGGTCGAAGTAGTCGCCGCCCACTTCGCGCGCCGACTCCGACAGGCCCGCCACGTCGAGCCCCGCCACGCTCGGCGGCGCCACGGGCAAGAGTCGCGCATGGATGCGGCGCGCCACCTCGAGTTCGTTCTCGAATCGCGTGCGCTGCAGCTCAAGTCCTTTGGCGTGCTCCAGCCCCTCGGCCATCTGGTTGAACTGGCGGGCGGTGTCCCAAAGATCGTCGTCCCCGGCGACCGGGATGCGGTAATCCAGCCTACCCTCGCCGAACGCACGTGCACCGTCGCGAAGTGCGGCCATGCCCTGCGCGATGCTGCCTCCCATGCCGCGAACCATGCGCAGGTTGGTCTGTGCCAGCGGCACCAGCAATAGCGCGAGTCCGGCGAGCGCGGCCACGGGAATGGCCTGCAGCGGGTTCTCGCGCAGTTTGCCGAACAGCCCGGTGAGCGTGGAGCGGAAGGAAGCACTCACCGTGAGGATGAACTCCTGTGCTTCCCACCCCGCGCGGCCTTGCGCGAGGCCGCGCACCACCACCTGCCCGGTCACGCCGAACGTCCCGCCGCGCGTCGTCAGCGTGTCGCCACCGGTGGCGATCATCATGGGTGTGTCACGCCGCTGGTCGCGCACGATGCTGTCCGGCAGCCCAATGCCACGCACCAATCCGCGTGTGCGTTCGAGTGGGGCCGAGTCCAGAACGCTGCGCTCGAGCGCGACCGAGTTCAGGGCACTGCGCTCGAGCGTGACGGAGTCCAGCGCACCGAGCTCGACGCTCGAGTCCTCCAGCGTGTCGGCGATCGAACCGAGGATGGAGGCCGCCTCCCGCTCACGGTCGAGCGCGGGCATGGTCACGCGCGCGCCCATGAGCGGCGCCAGCGTGCTGTCGAGCACCGTAGCGACCGGGAACAGCACCACTGCGCCGTCCGCACCCGAACGTGCCGCCGCACCGATCCAGCGCTGGCGCGACAACTGCACCACGCCGTGCATGGGAAGCGTATCCAGTCCCGAGACCCACGACAGCAGCTCGTGCTCGGCATCCACCGGCTCACCGAGCACCCGGCGCATACTGCCGGCGCGCACGGAGTAGGCGCGACCGCCCGGCCAGCGCGCGCGGTGCATCGCCGCCACGTCGAGTGCGGCACGCTCGCCACCCCGGCCCGCGCCCAGGCCCAGCTCCAGCTCGCCACGCAGCTGCTCCGTCTCGTGCGACAGCACGCGTGCCGCGACCAGCGCGCGATCGGCGTTCACGCCCAAGTAGGTCGAGCTGATCCACAGCACGACCACGATGAACAGCGGCACCGTCACGACCAGCACGTGCGACAGCAGTAAACGGCGCCCGACGCGTCGGATGCCGAGCGTGGGATCGGTGGTGAATGCCTTGAACGCGCGCGTCGCGCCGAATGCGGCCACCACCACGACCACGCTACGCAGGAGCCAGGCGAGTCGCTCCGGGTCTGCCGCACCCTCGGGGAAGTCGCTCGAGGCGTTCGTGCCGATGGCCCAGGCAATCGCCAGACCCAGCGACAGCAGCGAAGCGCGCAGGCGCTCGCCCGTGCTCAGCACCGCCAGCCAAGGATGCCGCGTGAGCGCGAGCCAGAGGAAGAACGGCACCGCGTCGCGCCCGCCCACCCACAGCAGGATCGTGGCGAGGCCCCCGGCCACGAGCTGGAAGACGCGGTCGCCCCTGCGACCCGGCCCCATGAACGCGAGCCGAGAGAGATCCCATAGCAGCACGCCAGCCGACAGGTCGGCGAACAGTGCTGCCATTGCCGCCACGGGTGCGGGAGCAGCGCGCACGACTTCGAACAGCGCGCGAGCCGCGAGCGCGGCGATGAGCGCGCGATTCACATGGTGGCGGACCGCCGGCGCCTCGATCGCATCGCGGCGCTGCAGCCAAGCCGCGGCGAGTGCCACGGGCAGGACGATGCGCGGGATCAGTTCGAGCACGCGCGCACTCTAGGGGAGTTTTCGTGATTCGGCATCAGCCGGGTGCGGCTGGTAGGGGGCCGGGTCCGCTCGAGGTGACCGGAGCGCGGCTCGCGCGCCTCACGCCGTACACCTCGCTATTCGCTCGCCGCGCATCGCCAACGGCCGGGTGAGTACGGTCAGCGCGTGCCTCACGCACGCTTCGAGTGACGCATCCGGCATCGCATCGGCCAGCTCCGCACCGAACTTTGCCTGGGCGACCTTGAAGCCCAGGCCGAGCAGCGCTCCGTGGATGTCGTTGCGGCGAGCCTGCCGCGCCGCATCACGCGTCTTTGCACGCGACGCGTCGGCCTTGGCCGCGACTTCGGCGCTCGCCTGCACGCCGCCGGCCTCGGCAGCGGCTTTGGCCTTGGCTCGGGCCGCACCGGCCATGGTCGCGACCTTGGCCCGCGCCCGCTCGCGCCGTGCGAGTTCGCGCTTCGTCTGGATGTGGTCCTTCCCCAGCACGCGCTCGGCCTCGTATTGGTTGTGCGCGCGGCACAGGACGCGAAGGTTCTCGGGCGTGCTCCTGCCGCCCATGGCGAGCGGTGTGATGTGGTCCAGCTCGAGCCGTTGCGTCGAGTCGCACCGATGGCCGTCCGCGCTCACGAACGCGCAGCGGCCGCCGTCGCGGTCCCCGACCAGGCCCCGCATCGCCTTGGGAATCCCGCGGCCACAGCGCACATGCTCCACTTGCTCCGGGGCAGGTGAATCCGCTGTGGCACCGCT
>CAZADU010000718.1:0-7327 GCA_964483945.1 uncultured bacterium | reverse complement strand
CGTGTTGCGAAGGAAGATGTCCGCGTAACCGCCGAGCGACTCCACCCCCTCCTGGATGCTCTCACCGCCCGGGACCAGCACCACGTCGGCGTAGGCGTCGGCCGAGGCGCTGTGCGTGAACTTGGCGTTGTTCGACAGGATGATGCGGGCGGTCACGCCGGACAGGCTCAACTGGCCGTTGAGCGTGATGTAGGGCCCGGGGTTGTTCTCGCAGCCGCTGGGGGTCGCGGTGAGCGAGACCCGGGCGTTCTGCTTGACGTTGGCGCTGAAGCTGGCCGCCGAGGCGGTCGCCGCCAGACCGAGGGTGAGGGCAGCGACGGTGAGCAGGGTGCGACGCATGAATCCTCCGAAGAGATGCTGGGGGTAAAGAGGGGGGGAGAGAGAGACTTCCGCGGGGATTTGAGCAAGGGAACACAAGCTTGAATCCAGTGCTCTCCAAGCCGCAATGCAAATCGCAATGTGGGCGATATCACCCGACGCGATGAATACAGAATCAAACGAGGTTCAGCGTTGCTGATACTCACAAGTGTGTTTGATGCCCGCGCGTTGCGTGCTCGATGGACTTCGTCTTGCGACAGCGAACTCGGAGTGGTCCCCGCACTCGCACCGGGTGCGATCGCGCAGGCGCCGGGTGCTCAAGCGCACCCCGCTTGAAGCCGATGAGGCGGAGATGCGGCATGCGATCGTGGGGTGGGGCGCGGGTGTGGTGCTGGCGGTCTGCGTCACGGCCAGCGGAGCCACCGAGAGCGTGCGATCGCTGACCCTCGAGCAGGTCATCTCGCTGGCCCAGTCCCAGTCGCGTGCGGCCGCACAGGCCCGCAATCGGTACCGGTCGAGCATGTGGCAGTACCGGACACAGCGCGCGGCCTACCTGCCGACATTGACCCTGCAGGGCAACGCCGTCGACCTCACACGCAGCGCGTCGCGCATCTCGCTGCCGGACGGCGTCGAGACGTTCGTGCAACAGAGCTACGTCTCGTCCGGCGCCCGGGTGGCCATCGGCAAGACAGTGGGCAGCACCGGCGGCGAGGTGTACGTGGAGTCCGCGCTCGAACGGCTGCACGAGCTCGACCGGGACGCGCCGCCCACCTACTTGTCGCGGCCCATCAGCGTGGGGTTCCGCCAGCCGTTCTTCGTCTACAACCCCCACTCCTGGTCGGACCGCATCGACCCGCTGCGACTCGAGGAGGCACGGCGCGATTTCGCCGAGGAGCTGGAGGGCATCGCCATCTCGGCCGCCCAGAACTTCTTCGACGTGCTGTCGTCCCGCGATCAGCTCGAGTACTCGCTCGTGAACGTCGCGAACACCGAGTCGCTGTACACGGCTGCGAAGTTGCGCCAGCGTGAAGGGCGCCTGAGCGAGGATGACGTGCTGCAGACCGAACTGGCGTTGCGCAATGCCCAGCTCGACCTGCAGCGCTCCGAACTCGAACTGCGCGACCGGATGTACGGCATGAGCTCATACCTTGGCCTGCAGGACGGAGTCGACATGCGACCCGAGATCGCGTTCGAGGTTCCGGCCATCGAAGCGGCGGTGGAACCGGCGGTGGCGCAGGCGCGCGACCGCCGCGCGGCCTCCATCGGGCACGAACTGCGCCTTCTCGAGGCGCGCCGGGACGTGGCCGCGGCACGTTCCGAGGGCGCACATCGGGTGGACCTGTTCGCGAGCTTCGGCCTGAGCCGGCTCACGGACGATCTTGCCAGCATCTACCTGCCCGGCGACGAGTACGAGCGCGCCACGCTCGGGTTCACGTTCCCGATCCTCGACTGGGGGCGGAACCGCGCGCGCGTGCGGCTGGCGGAGTCGAATGCCGAGGTGACCGAGCTGTCGGTCGAGCAGAGCCGGCTGGATCTGGAGCAGGACGTGCGCATGAAGGTGCTGCGATTCAACGTGCAGCGCGAGCGCATCCGGCTTGCCGCCATGGCCGACACCATCGCGACGCGGCGCTATGCCGTCGCCCAGCGTCGCTTCCTGAACGGTCGCGGGGACGCCTCGATGCTGAGCACCGCGCTGCTTGAGAAGGACTCGGCTCGTCGCGCTCATGTGGATGCGCTGCGCGGGTTCTGGATCGCGCTGTTCGAGCTGCGTCGGGCGACCGGACACGACCCGCGCACCGGGCTGCCGATCCAGGTGTTCGAGCCGGGCGACTGACGCTGCGAACCCGGTCCCCGGACCGCACACGCCGGTGCCAGTTCGATGACCCTGTGTCCCGGGTGCAGCGAGCGCCATGCGCACGGAGCGCGAGTTCACGTATGGCACAAGGATTGCCGTGAACCGTTTCGACTCCCGTGAGTGATGGAAGTTCCGGACGCGTCCATGCCGTCCGTCGAGGGGGTGCCACTTGAGGTCCACGCCCGCCCTGTACGCCACGCCCGCCGCTCACGCGGGATGGCGTGCCTGGGCTTTCGCCGCCTGCGCGGCGATGGTCTGGTTCGAGGCTCTTTGGCGCACGACGCGCGACTCACCCGCGACCTCGCTGTCGCCCGCACTCGCGGCCACCGTGGGGCTCGCGACGCAGTTGGCGTTCACCGCACTCGAAGCCTCGCTCGGTGTCGCCGCGTGGGGCAGCCTCGGCCGGAACGTGCGATGGAGCATGCTCGCGCCCGCCTTGCTCACCGCCTCAATCCCCGAGGCGGTCGCGGTGAGTGTGCTTGCGGAGCAGCCCGCGCTGCCCGAAGTCTGGCGCGTGGCGATGGCGGGGCTGCGGGCGATGCCGGAGTACGTGGCCGCGAGCCCGTTCGTGCAGGCATTCGCCGGGCTGGGCGCGCTCACGCTGACGCGGTTGGTACTCGCCACACATGCGCACACCGCGGCGCTTCGAGTCTGCGCGGCTCGCGCGGCCGCGCCCGCGCGACACGGGCGCGACGCCGCACTTCTCGTGCTCGCCTTCTACGCCGTGTCCCGACTCGCGATATGGTGGGGTCTGGACCTCGTACGAGGCAGGAGCTTCGAACCATGAGGCCGCCGATGACCGCGCCCGACCGCTGGCAAAAGATCAACCTCGTCGCACTGGCGCTCGCGCTGGCGGTACTGGCCGCCACGGGGCTCGCATGGTGGCGCGACCGCGCGCGCACGTTCGAAGCCCCGCGCTGGGACGCGGCGAGATTCGTGCAATTGGCGTCCCCGCAAGCGATTCAGGCCACGCAGGCCACTCAGGCCACTCAGGCCACTCAGGCCCCGCTGACCACGCAGGCCCCACCGTCCCAAACGGCCGCAGTCGAGCCGCTCGAACATCGCGAACGGTGGGTCGTGGCCGTGAGCCTCGCCTGCCCGCATTGCCAGCAGCACCTGCGAGCACTCGCCGTGCGCACCGCGGGCCGAGCCCAGCCGCCTGCTCTGGCGGCACTCATCGTGGATCAAACCGCGCGACCAGTTGCGCTCGACTTGGGTGTCGCGCTTGCCGGCGGTGCCTGGTGGGACAGCACGCAGGTGTGGCGCGAGTCGTGGGGCCGGCGCGCCTACGGCGAGACCTTCCGCTTTGGCGCGCGAGGCGAACTGCTGTCCTCCACGCCCGCCGGCGTGGTACCCGACAGCGCGGACGTTGTGATGTAGAGGATGTCGGCGGGGAAACCGCACCCGCCGCACGAGCGCTCCCGAGCCATCCACGTCCCCGCCCCCGAGGACCATCACCCAAGGGGGTTCACATGTTCATCCAGTCGAACCGCCGGCGTTGCTCGCCGGTCGTACTCGCGCTTCTCGCAGCCTCACTCGCCATCGCTCCGGTGGCCGGTGCGGCCGATCCGGACTGGCCGGGCGAGACCGACGAAGGCTGGCGCAAGGTCCTCTCGTACGGCCGATGCGCGTTCGAGGTGTTCAGCGCGGTCACGCCTGCGCAGTGGGCGGGCGCGCTCCTGGACTGCGGCAAGCTGTTCATCGATGAGCCGCCCATCGGCGTGGGAGGTCTGTGATGCGCGCTCACGCCAAAGCGGCCCTGCCGCTCGCCGTGCTCCTGCTGCTGCAACCGCTCACCCCGCGCCCGGCCGCCGCGGACGACGGCACGTCCCAGTCGCGAGTCGGCGTCGCCCTCATGGTGGCCTGTGGCCTGGCGCTCAAGGCCAGCGTGGCAGCCCCCGTGCCGTGGGCGGGGATCGCGGTGGTCAGCTGCCTGATGGGGTTCCTGGACGCCGCGCTCTCGCCCGACGAGCACGCGCCGCCCGACCCGCCACCCGCGCCCTGAACGCGTGCCGCGCCGCGACCGCTGGCGGCCATGCGCCAGCGGCCGCGGCCCGGTATCTTGGCCCGCATGACGCACACGGTGGGCGAGGTGCTGCGCGGCGCGATCACCCGCCTGGCGGTCGCGGGTCAGCCGTCGAGCGACGCCGAGGAGTTGCTGTCCCGGCTGCTCGGCGTGGGCCGCGGCGACCTGCGCCGGCTTGCCGAACGGCCGCTCGAGGTGGCGGAAGCCGAGCGCCTGGAATCGTGGCTCGCTCGCCGGGAAGCGGGTGAGCCCGTGCAGTACATCACCGGCCGTGCGGCGTTCCGCCACCTGGACCTCGCCGTGGACCGCCGTGTGCTGGTCCCGCGCCCCGAGACCGAGCTGCTTGTGGAAGCCGTGCTCGAGCATCTTAGCCAGCACGACTGGAGCCGCCGCCCACCGCGCGTCCTCGACCTCGGCACCGGCTCGGGCTGCATGGCGTTGGCACTCGCTCAGGAGCGGCCGGACGCCCACGTGACCGCGACCGACGCCAGCGAGGATGCCATGGCGCTCGCACAGGAGAACGCCGTGGCGTGCGGCCTGGCGGACCGCGTGTTGTTCTTACACGGGCACTGGTTCGAGGCCCTGGACGCCGACGCGCGCTACGACGTGATCGTGTCGAACCCGCCCTACATCTCGTTCGACGAAGCGGCCGCACTGCCCGCGGACGTGCGCGAGTGGGAACCGCCCTCAGCACTGTTCGCCGACGACGAGGGACTCGCCGATCTGCGCGAGATCTTGGACCAGGCTCCCCGCCACCTGCTGGCCGGCGGTCTGCTGGCGCTGGAGCTCTCCGAGCTGCGCGCCTTGCACGTGGCGGGCTGGCTGGAGGGCGCGCGCGACTGGGCCTCGTTCGAACTGCGCTCCGACCTCGCCGGCCAGCCCCGCATGCTGCTCGCCCGCCGCGAACTCGGCCCGGCCATCGCGCCGGCGCAGTGGGGGGAGGACGGGTAGCCGAGGCACCCGGCCTGCCGGTCGCCACGTGGAGAACCACGAAACCACCCCATGCTGGAGCGGGGCTCCTGTACCATGCGGGTCATCGTCGAGACGGGGCGTTTCCCTCCCGAACCCTCCGAGGTCACCATGTCCGAGACAGCTGTTTCCGCTCCGATCGCCTCACGCGGCTACGCGCAACCCGACGCGCTCGTCAGCACCGACTGGGTCGAGCAGCACCTGAACGATCCCGACGTGCGCATCATCGAGTCGAATGAGGACTCGCTGCTCTACCCGTTCGGCCACATCCCGGGCGCGGTGCAGGTGGACTGGGCGCTCGATCTGAACGACCAGATCCGACGCGACTACCTCGACCGCGCGAGCTTCGAGAAGCTCATGTCGAAGATCGGCGTGACGCGGAACATGACGGTGGTGTTCTACGGGGACAAGAGCAACTGGTGGGCGACGTACGCGTTCTGGGTGTTCCAGTTGTTCGGGCACCAGCAGGCGAAGGTCATGGACGGCGGGCGGCTCAAGTGGGAGAAGGAGAAGCGGACCATGACCCGCGAGCACCCGGACTATGCGGCCACGAGCTATGCGTCGCCCGAGCGCGACGATTCGCGCATCCGCGCGTTTCGCGACGAGGTGATGTCGCACATCCGCGCGCACAAGAAGCTGGTGGACGTGCGCAGCCCACAGGAGTTCTCGGGCGAGCGCACGCACATGCCGGAGTACCCTCAGGAGGGCGTGCTGCGCGGCGGCCACATCCCGGGTGCCCGGAATGTCCCGTGGGCGCGTGCGGCCAATCCCGAGGACGGCACGTTCAAGCACGCGGCCGCCCTGCGTGCCATCTACGAGGGCGAGATCGGGCTCAAGCCCCAGGACGACGTCATCGCCTACTGCCGCATCGGCGAGCGCAGCAGCCACACCTGGTTCGCCCTCAAGTACCTGCTCGGCTTCGAGAACATCCGCAACTATGACGGCTCGTGGACGGAGTGGGGAAACATGGTGGGGGTGCCAATCGAGAAGTGACAGTCCCATGGCCCTCGATAAACTTCAGACGTTGCTCGAAACCTTCGACGAATTTCCCGATCCCGCCGATCGTACGGACATGCTCCTGAGCTACGCCGACCAGTTCAAGGAAGTGCCGGCCGATGTCGCCGCGCGGCCGTTTTCCGAGAAGAACCACATTCCGCAGTGCGAGTCGGACGCGTACATCTGGGCACTGAAGATGCCAGACGCCACGCTCAAGCTGCACTTCGCGGTCGAGAATCCATCCGGCATCTCGGCGCGCGCGCTCGCGACGATCCTCGACAAGACCCTCTCGGGCCTGCCGGCCGCGGAAGTCGCCACGGTCGACTGCGACATTGTCGAGCGCATCTTCCGGCGCAATATCTCGATGGGTAAAGGCATGGGACTCATGGCCATGGTCGACGCCGTGCGAACGCTCGCCAAGAAGGCCGCTGCCAACCCCTTGTGATTTTCTCCGCGCGCTCGGCGTGCTCAGCGGTGAGAAGCTCTTGGCGGGAGCTCAGGCGCCGGGACCGAGCCTCGACAGCGCGATCGACACGGCCACCACGATGTTGAGCGAGTCGCTCTGCGGGTCGACGGGAATCCGCATGGTCACGTCCGCGGCCGCGATGGTGGCGGTGCTCAGACCATAACCCTCGGCGCCGGCGACAAGCGCGAGCCGCGCATCGGCGGACAGCGTGGCCAGGAATGCCTCGAGCGTCAGCTCCCCTGTCGGGGACAGCGCGACGATCGAGAAACCCATGTCGCGGAGGGTCCCGAGGCCGGGCAGCCACGGGTCGACGCGCGTGAAGGGCAGGCGAAGCACTGCGCCCATGGACGTGCGTACGGCCTTGCGGTAGAACGGGTCGCCGCAGGCGGAATCGAGCAGGACGGCGTCGCCGCCGAGCGCGGTCGCGCTGCGGAAAATCCCACCGATGTTGTCCGGATTCGCCACGGCTTCGAGGAGGACCAGCCGCCGCGCCTCGGCGAACGCCGACAGCGGCAGTGACTGAGAGGGACGTCGGACGAGCGCGAGGCAGCCGCGGTGAAACTTGACTCCCGTAACACTCTCGACGATTGCCGGTTCGGCCACGAGCACGAGCCACGAGGGATCGATGCCTGGCTCGAGCGCCCGAAGGGCGGCCGGCGTCACGAGCACCGACTCGACGACATAGCCGCCGTTCTCT
>CAZADU010000717.1:0-2684 GCA_964483945.1 uncultured bacterium | reverse complement strand
CCAGTCGCGAATCATGGCGCGCCGCCCGTTCGAGGATCTCGGCTGAGCCGTCGCTCGAGCCGTCGTCCACCACGATCACCTCGTGCTCGCTCACGGTCTGCCGCGCGAGCGAGGCGAGCGACGAGGCGAGCCATGGTTGGGCGTTACGTACGGGAAGCAGGACCGAGAGTCGCAGCATTCGCGCAACGTAGCAGACCGCCAGCATCGGTCCGCGGCGGCAGTGGGCGTGGGCGGCGTGTTGCACGCCGCCGGTTCGCCCGTTGGCTCCACCTCCGTGCGCGAATGCCCCGGCTCCATTAGGGTCCGCTCCATGGCGGGACGCAGGTTGCTCATCCTGGGCGGCGGGTTCGGCGGGCTTGACGTGGCGCGATCGGTGAGCCGTTCGCGCGAGGCTCGCGGCTACTGGGACACCCTGCTGGTGGACAAGGAGAACTTCTTCCAGTTCAACCCGCTGCTGCCCGCGGTCGCGGTGGGCGCGGTCGAGACCCGGCACATCGTCTACCCGCTGCGTGAGATGGCGCGGCACCGCCACGTGCGGTTCCACAAGAACAAGGCCATCCGCATCGACCTCGACCGCCGCGTGGTCGAACTGCACAACCGGCTGGTCGAGCCGTGGGACACGCTCGTGATCGCCGTGGGCAGCGTGACCAATTGGTTCGGCGTCCCTGGTGCCGAGCGGCACGCGCGTCCGTTCAAGACGCTCGTGGACGCCACCACACTGCGCGCTCGCGTCGTGGAACTGTTCGAGATGGCGGAGCAGGCGCGCTCCGACGAGCAGCGGCGGCGGCTCCTGTCTTTCGTGGTGGTGGGCGGCGGCGTGACCGGGGTGGAGGTGGCGGCTGAGCTCATCGAGATGGCGCGCGAGACCCTGATCCCGCGTTACCCCTCGCTGTCGCCGTCCCACGTGAACGTGACGGTGGTGGAGGGCGGCGATCGGCTGGTCTCGGCCGCCCGCCCGGCGCATTCGCGCTACGTCGAGCGATTCCTCGGCCAGCGGGGCGTACGCTGCCTGCTGGGCGCGGCCGTGCGCGAGGTGCAGTCGCACGCCGTCTTGCTCGCCGACGGCCACCGTCTCGATGCGTTCACCATCCTGTGGACCGCGGGGGTGACGCCGCCGTCGATCGTGCAGGAGCTGCCCGTGCAGCACCACCGCGACGGCCGCGTGCTGGTGGATGAGTACCTGCGCGCGCTGCGACCGGACGGCACGCCGCTCGAGGACGTCCACGTGATCGGCGATTGCGCCGCATCGCCGCGTGGCGACGGTACGATGCAGCCGCAGCTCTCGCAGACGGCCATTGCCATGGGCGCGCACGTGGGCCGCATGCTGGTGCGCCGTGCGCGCGACCTGCCCGCCGAGCGCTTCACGTTCCGCGACGCCGGTTACATCATCTCGCTCGGCAAGCACAGCTCAGTACTGGACCTGTTCGGCATCCCGGCGTCGGGCAAGCTGGCGTGGCTGTTGTGGGCCGGGGCCTACCTCGTCAAGATGGTGGGGTTGCGCAAGCAGATCGAAGTGGGAATCGACCACCTCACGCACTTGTTCTTCGAACACGACACCTCGCAGATCCTCAACCGCCGCGCGGTGCTGTCGGACGACGAGCTGGACCTGGCCCTCGCTGACGAGGGCTCACCCTCGGCGGCCGGCGCGGCTCCTGGAGAGAGAAGCTCGTCATGAAAGCGAACGAAGGCACGCTCACGCTCACGACCGTCGAAGGCGACGGGCTTCGCTTCGAAGCCGAATTCCCGTCGGGCCGCATCGTCCTGGACAGCGGTGCGACGGCGGCCGCCCCGAATCCCGTGCAACAGCTGCTGGCCGCGGTCGCCGCATGCGAGGCCATGGACGTCATCAGCCTGATGCGCAAGAAGCGCCAGCGCGTCACAGCGTACGTGGTGCACATGTCGGGCGTGCGCGCGACCGAGCATCCGCGCCGCTTCACGTCCATGACGCTGGTGCACCGGCTCACCGGGCATGGGCTGGAGCCCGCCGCCATCGAGGACTCGCTGCGCCTGACGACCGAGAAGTACTGCTCGGTCTACCACTGCATTCGCCCGGACCTGCCCATCACCAACCGATTCGAGCTGATCGAAGGCTGAGGAGGAGTACTTCCTCGGCCCGTGAAAGGACCCGCCATGCCGGATTTCCGCATCGAGAAGGACAGCCTGGGCGAGATGAAGGTGCCCGCCGCGGCACTGTGGGGGCCGCAGACCCAGCGCGCGGTGGAGAACTTTCCCATCTCGGGCAAGCCGCTGCCGCCCGCATTCGTGCACACGCTGGGCCTGATCAAGGCCGCGGCGGCGCGCGTCAACCGCGACCTCGGCCTGCTCGACAAGGGCCTTGCCGGGGCCATCGAGTTGGCGGCCATCGAGGTGTGCGAGGGTCGGTGGGATTCCGAGTTCCCTCTTGACGTGTTCCAGACTGGCAGCGGCACGTCGTCCAACATGAACGCCAACGAGGTCATTGCCCGGCTGGCGTCGCGCGCGTCGGGGCTCAAGGTGCACCCCAACGACCACGTCAACTTGGGCCAATCCAGCAACGACGTGATCCCGACCGCGCTGCACGTCGCGGCGGTGGTGCAGATCGAGCGCGACCTGCTGCCAGCACTCGCCCGACTGTGGAAGGTGCTCGACGAGAAGTCGCGTGAGTTCCACGGCGTGATCAAGACCGGCCGCACGCACCTCATGGA